>JAOUIM010000018.1 GCA_029884035.1 Aquincola sp.
GTGCGCGAGATGCTCGGATGAGCCAGGTCGACTGGCGCGAGGTCGCCGCGGCCGTGCTGCCCGGCATTGCGCTGGCCGTGGCCGGCGGCGGCACGTGGGCGATCCTCGCGGCCACGCTGGACACCGCGGAGCGCGCGGCGCTGGCCGAGCTGGTGGCCCCGCGCGCGGCACTGCTCGCGCTGGTCGGCCTGCTGCTGGCAGCCGCGCTCGGCTCGCTGCTGCGCAACGCCTACCTGCACTGGGTGCGGTCTGCGGCCCGTCTGGCCGAGGAGGCGAAGGCGCTGCTCGCCGCCGACGTTCAGCGCACGCTCGCTGCCGACGGCGGCGCCGAATTGCAGGAGCTGGCCGAGATCGTCAACCAATTCGCCAGCCAGCGCGCCGCGCTTCGCGATGACGTGGCACTGCAGGTGCGCGAGGCGAGCCGCGGTGTGGAGCAGGAGCGCAATCGCCTGGGTGCGTTGATGGCCGAGCTCACGCAGAGCGTGGTCGTTTGCAACCTCGACGGCCGCATCCTGCTTTACAACAACCGCGCGCGGCTGCAGTTCCGCGCGCTCTCGGCCGCACCGATGCTGGCAGACGGCGCCGAACTGATCGGGCTGGGCCGCTCGATCTACGCCGTGCTCGACCGGGCGCTGATCGCACATGCCATCGAGAGCGTGCAGCAACGTCTGGCGCGCGGCGCGGCGCACCCATCGGCACAGTTCGTCACCGGCACGCGAAGCGGGCAACTGCTGCGCGTCCAGATGGCGCCGGTGCGCGAGGCCGGCAGCGACACGCTCGACGGCTTCGTGCTGATGCTCGACAACATCACGCGTGATTTCGCTGCCGAGGCCGGTCGCGACCAGATGCTGCACGCGCTGGGCGAGGGTTCGCGCGCCTCGCTCGGCAACGTGCAGGCTGCGCTCGAGATGCTCGACTTCCCCGACCTCGACGCCGCCACACGCGAACGCTTCATGGCCGTGGTGCGCGACGAGGTGCGCTCGATGAGCACGCGACTGCAGGACCTGGCGCGCCACAGCACGCAGACGATGAAGACCCGCTGGCCGCTGGAGGACATGCTGGCCACCGACCTGGCCGACGCTGCATGCCGCCGCATCGAGGCCGCATGGGGATGCCGAGCGGCGGTCGATGCGGTCGACCAGAGCCTGTGGCTGCAGGTCGACAGCTATTCGCTGATCCAGGCGCTGGCCAGCCTGGCCGGACGGCTGGTGGAGGACGCGCAGACGCGAGTCGTGCGGCTGCGCATCGCGCGCCACGACGGCCACGCCCGACTCGATCTGGTCTGGCAGGGTCCGTCGATGAGCACCGAGACCGTGATCGGCTGGGAGACTGACCCGATGCGCGTGGGCAGCGAGCGCGTGGCGCTGACGGTGCGTGACGTGATCGACCGCCACGGCGGGGAATTCTGGTTCGAGCGCGAGCGAGCGCGCGGCGAAGCGTTCTTCCGCATGCTGCTGCCGCTGGCCGCGGCGGGCGAGCCGCTGGACGCAACGGCACTGGTGCGCGGCGACAGCCGGCCAGAGATGTACGACTTCGACCTCTTCCGCGCCACCGAACAGACGCGCGAGCTGTCCGAGCGGCGGCTCGTCGAGCTGACCTACACCGTGTTCGACACCGAGACCACAGGACTGGAGCCCGCTGCCGGTGACGAAATCATCCAGATCGGTGCCATGCGCATCGTTGCCGGCAAGCTGCGCCGCGAGGACTGTTTCGAGCAGCTCGTCGACCCGCAGCGCGATATCCCGGCCGCCGGCATCCCGATCCACGGCATCCGCGCCGAGATGGTGGCCGGCGCACCGACGATCGACGCCGTGCTGCCCGCCTTTCACGCCTACGCAGCCGACACCGTGCTGGTGGCGCACAACGCGGCTTTCGATATGCGCTTTCTCGAGCTGAAGCAGGAGCGCACCGGCCTGTCCTTCACCCAGCCCGTGCTCGACACGCTGCTGCTTTCGGCGGTGGTGCACCCGGCGCAGGCTTCGCACCGTCTTGAAGCGATCGCGGAGCGGCTGGGGGTGCCGGTGCTGGGCCGCCACACCGCTCTAGGCGATGCGATGGTTACTGCCGAGGTGTTGCTCAAGCTCTTGCCGCTGCTGGAAGAGCGCGGCATCCACACGCTGGGGCAGGCGCTCGCGGCGTCGCAGAAGACTTACCTGGCGCGGGTGAGCTACTGAGGGGTGAGGCGCTACCCTGCAGCAGGCAAGCCGACCGTCCTCGCCACGATCGGCCGGTAGCGCTCGATCCAGCGCTGCAGCGCCGTCCTGTCGGCCATGCCGAAGGTGGACTGCAGGAAGGCGAGCGAGAGCTCCTTGGTCGCCATCTTGACCATCGGATTGAGCTCGACGCCCCCGGTGCCTTGCCGGTCGGTAAACATGCTGTGCGAACCGCCCTCGAACACCGCCAGCGCCTTGCGTCGGCTGCCGATCGCCTCGAAGACCGCGATGCGGTCCTCGGCCCCCGACCAGTAGCCGGGGATGCGGATCACATCGCCGGTGGCCGTGATGTGCAGCGTGGGCAGCCGGATCGAGGACAGGATGCGTGCGGGATCGCCCTCGCCGTAGAAAGGGGGCGCAGAGATCACGATCGCCGCAGACAGGCGCTCGTCGTGCAGATCGATCAGGCGAGCGTCGCGCTCTACGCGCGCCCCCGCAGCCAACAAGGTGGTGTTGGCGCCGTAGCTGTGACCGGCAGCGACAATGCGCCGCGGATCGATTCGCTCGCCCAGCGGACCGGCGAGCAACTGGTCGAGCGCGAAGTGCAGGTCGCGCGGGCGATCGGCGGCCTCGCGCTCCTGCGCCGCATCCTGCAGGCGGCCGACCAGCGCAAGCGGGTTGCCGAACCACAGATTGCGATCGCTGCCCACGTGCTGCAGGTGCAGGCTGGCAACGCCGTTGGCCGCCCAATGCTGGCCAAGGTAGCTGTAGCCACGCCGCGAACCGCCGATCCCGTGCGAGAACACAACCAGCGCAATCCGCTCGGTGGTTCGCAGCGCGCCGGGCCAGTACAGCCGCACCGGGACCGCACGCTGGCGCTCGAGGTCGACCCAGTCGAACTCGATTGTCTCGAATGGGTGGCCCTGCTCGGCGCGCAGCGGCCACGCCGCGGCCGTCAAGGCGACGGCCGACAAGACATTGAACGCGCGGCGGGTCAGCACGAACGGGGATCGGTTCCGGTAAACGACCCGGCCGGCTTTCATGATGAGGCGCTCCTGTGCTGGTCCACCGTCGCTCGAGACGCCGCCGGGCTCGCGTCGCGCGCATTGATTTAAGGCGACCCGATCATAGCCAGCCGAGGATCGAGCGAGCGATCGACGCAGTGGGAACCCCGCCGTCGCGCGGGGCCATCGCGCCAGTGGCGTGCGCTGTCAAGCCACGGCCAGCTGCACCGACGGGGCGCGCGATCTCAGTGCAACGCGGCCGGCACCGAGGCGGCCGACGCGACATAGCGCGCCACGAGGCCGAGCAGGTCGTCCTCCGAGTAGGGCTTGCCGAGGTAATGGTCGACGCCGAGCTCGGCAGCATGCTCGCGGTGCTTCTGGGCAATGCGCGACGTGATCATGATCACCGGCAGAGAGGCCAGGCGAGGGTCGGCGCGCAGGTTGCGCACCAGGTCGAAGCCGTCCATGCGTGGCATCTCGATGTCCGACAGCACGACCACCGGAACCTCGTCGGCCAGCTTCTCGAGCGCGTCGAGTCCGTCCTTGGCCACTGTCACGCGATAGCCCTCGCGCACGAGCAGGCGCTGCGTGACGCGGCGCACCGTCAGCGAGTCGTCGACCACGAGCACGAGCGGCGCCTGTACGACTTGGGCGGGGGTCGCCCTGTCGGCGATGAGCGCCGCGGCGCTGGCGCGCCGCATCTGCTCACGCGCGCCGGCTCCGTACAGCGTGGCCAGCGCGACCGGGTTGTAGATCAGCGCCGGCGCGCCCGAGGCGAGCAGCGTCACGCCCGCCAGACCCGGCAGCCGCACGAGCTGGGCCCCGAGGTTCTTGACCACGACTTCCTGGTTGCCCAGCACTTCGTCGACATGCAACGCGATGCGCTGCTGCGCACTCTTGACGATGACAACCGCCAGGTTGCGTCCGATCGGTTCAATGCTGCGACCGGTGGCCTGCAGCAGCGCGCCGAGCCAGAAGAAGGGCATCGGCTGCGTCGCATCGAACATGCCGTTCGCATAGGCGGCTGCGACTTCGGCTGCCGGCACGCGACGAACGAGTTCGATCAGCGTAGCGGGCACCGCCACCGTGACCCCCCCCGCGCGCAGCATCACCACCTGGGTCACCGCGGTCGTCAGCGGCAGCACGAGGCGAAAGCTCGTGCCCTGCCCCGGCGCGCTCGCAGTCTCGATGCGGCCACCGAGCGCGTTGACCTCGCTCTTCACGACGTCCATGCCGATGCCCCGGCCCGACAGTTCGGTCACGGCCTCGGCGGTCGAGAAGCCCGGGGCAAAGATCAGATTGGCCAGTTCGGCATCGCTGGGCAGCGCATCGGCCGGCAACAGGCCCATCGCCACCGCGCGGTCCCGGATGCGCGACAGGTTCAGGCCGGCGCCGTCGTCGCGGAACTCGACCGCGACTTCGTTGCCCTCGTGCCCCACCGTGATGGTGACCTGGCCGGTCACGTCCTTGCCCATCGCCTCGCGCCGCTCGGGGGTCTCGATGCCATGGGCAACGCAATTGCGCAGCAGATGCTCGAAGGCGCCGCCCATGCGCTCGAGCACGCCACGGTCGACTTCGATCGAGCCGCCGACGATGTCCAGCCGCACTTGCTTCTGAAGCTCCTTGGCCGCCTGCCGCGCCACGCGGTACAGACGGTCAGACAGGCTCTCGAACTCGACCATGCGCGTGCGCAGCAGGTCGTCCTGCATGTCGCGCGTCAGGCGCGCCTGTGCCGCGAGGTCGTCTTCGGTCGACTGCAGCGTGCGCTGCAGGCTGCGCTGCACCGTGGCCACGTCGTTGACCGACTCGGCCATCATGCGCGTCAGCTCCTGGAAGCGCGTGAAGCGGTCCATCTCGAGCGGGTCGAACGATTCGCCGTGCGTCTTGGCCGCCTCCATGCGCGAGGCGATCTGCGTTTCGGCCTGCAGTTCGATGTCGCGCAGCTGGGAACGCAGGCGCTCGAGGTTTTCGGTGAGGTCACCGAGCGAGGCCTTGAACTGTGCGACCTCGGATTCGATTCGCGACCGTGCGATCGACACCTCGCCGGCATGGTTGACCAGACGATCGAGCAGCGGTGCGCGCACGCGCACCGAAGCCCCACTGGCCGCCGCACGATCGGGCACCACGGTGGCGGGCACTTCGTGCGCCGCGCCGGCGAAACGCTGCCAGTCGATTGGCGCGGGCTCGCCCTGACCGGCCGATGCGCCGGTCTCGGGCAGCGATGCAGGCACGGGCGCCGCAGGTTGCAGCTCGGCCGCCTTCGCCGCGACGACCGGCAGCGCCGGTTGGCGCGGCGGCGCGGCAACGGTCACCGGCGCCATTGCGGCCGGCGCTGCAGGCGGGACGATGTCGGCCGCAGCGGCCGCTGGCACGCCGCACAGGGTATCGAACGCGGCACCGATCACATCGACGCGCGCCAGCAGCAGCTCGACGTCAGCGCTGGTGGTGTGTTCGCGGGCCAGCTGGTGCTCGACCGCCGTCTCGAGCCGGTGCGCGAGTTCACCGAGTCGCATTGCGCCGGCCAGTCGTGCCCCTCCCTTCAGCGTGTGCAACGTGCGCATGCAGGCGGCCGCGCCTGCAGGCTCGCTCGGCCGGTCGGCCCACTCGCGCATGCGGGTGGCCAGTTGCGGCAGCAGCTCGGACGCTTCTTCCTGGAAGATCGGGAACAGTTCGGCATCGACTGCATCGATCGCGTCGATGTCATCGTCGTCGCCGATCCGGTCCGCCCGGTCGGACATCGCTCGCGGTGCCGCCTCGAGCGGCGAGAGCGCCGAGAGCTCGTGGAATTCGGTGCGGCCGAGCGGTGAGAGCATGCTCGAGGGCAATTCATCGCCGAGCGTCGCCGGCTGGCTCAGCCGACCGAGCGTCGAGGGCTCGACACTCGGTTGTGCGAGCTGCTGCCCGGTCGGCGTTTCTGCGACCGGCTCGGAAACCGCTTCGGTTTCGATCGGAGCAACGGGCAGCGACTCGGCCCTGACGGCCTGGTGCGGTGCGATGGGCGGCGCATCGAGCGTCATCGCATCGGAGTCCGCGTCGGCGTCAGGCAGCTCGCCGCGGACCGACTGCTCGTGCAGGCGTTCGGCAGCAATACGCTCGTGGTCAATGAGCCTTGCGATCAGCTCCGGCGTCGGCGACTTCAGGAAGCCAGCAGCAAACTGGTGAAGCAGCGCGCGGATTTCATCGGCCGCGTCGTTGAACAGCTGCGCCTCGAGCCCGTCGCCGGTGCCGACCACCTGTGACCGCATCAAGGCATGTTCGAGCAGCCGTGCCAGATGCGACAAGTCGGCAAAACCGACGGTCGCCGAGTTGCCCGCCAGGGAATGCGCGAGTGCAATCGCGGAGTCGGCGACCGGCTGCGACAGGTCGTGCGCCCACTCGGCCAATTCCGTCCCGAGGCGGCGCGATTGCTCATCGGCCTCGTTCAGGAAAATGTTGAACAGCGGAATCGCGACGCGCAGCGGACCGATCTCCCGGAACTCGTCGACCGGCGCCGCAGGCGCGGCGGCCTGCACCGGTGCCGTGGGCTTGGCGGTCGGGGCAATCGGTCGATCGAAATTCAGCGCCTCGAGCGCCGGGGCCGGCGGCGCAAGCGTCGAAGGCTCGAAATCGAGCGACATCAGGCCCGACGCAATGTCGGGCGCCGGTGCGTCAGCCGCTCGCTCGGGCGCAGCCAGCGACTGCAGCGCCTGGCGCCCCGCGGTGGGCATCTTTGCGGCCTCGCCGAGGTCGAGTTCGAACTCGACGGATTCATCGGGCGTGAGCAGCTGATCGAGGGAACGCACGGTGCGCGCCGCGGCCGGCGACAAGTCGAGGTCCGACGCGCTCGGCAGTTCGGGCAGCAGATCGTCGAGCGACATCGGGCTCGTGACCTGGTCCATCGACGGGCCGGCAGGTGTCATCCCCTTCAGCGGGTCTGCTGGCGCGGCGCCAGGCAGCGCAAGCTGGCCGTGGTCGCCGTGTTCCTTGAACCGCTCGATCGCCGCGCGCACGGCAGCATGTGCGTGGCCACCAGCGCGACGCGCGCCGATCGCATCGGTCCAGTCGGCAAGGTAGGCGAGGATGTCGGCCGTCAGCGCCAGCAGGCCGCCCTCGGCCGCCTGCTGGTCGGCCAGGCGCGCGTTGTAGAGCTGCTCGCAAGCCCACGCCGCCTCGCCGAAATCGGCCAGACCCACCATCCGAGAACTGCCCTTGAGCGTATGGAACGCGCGCCGCACCGTGGTCATCTCACCCAGGTCGTCGCTCGCCCCAGCCAGCGCCGACAGCGCCGTGCGGGCGTTGTCGATCACCTCGCGCGCTTCCTCGAGGAAGATCTCGCGCATCTCGGCGTCTTCCTCGAGCCCGGTCTGACCCGCCGGCGTGGGCGTTATCGGCAGCACCGGCATCGGCCGCGTCGGCGGAATCTCGTCGAGCGCGGCAGGCTCGGAAGAGGTGTGCACGAAGTCGGCCATCGCGTGCGCGAGTTCCTCGCGCACGGCGCGGCGCTCGTCGTCGTTGGCCGCCACCTCGAAGGCGCTCTTGACCTGGTGCATCGTCTCAGCGAGCTCGGGCTGGTCGGCAACCATTGCCTCGTGCGACAGGCGGTCGAGTTCGCTGCGCAGCTCCGCAAGCGGTACCTCGGGATGCGCTGCGGCCATCGCGAGCGACTGTGCCTGCTCGATGAGCCGAGGCTCGACCGGCGTCGCCAAGGCCGGCTCGAGGCCACCGAATCCCGAGGCGCGGTGGCGTCCGCCGGCAGCGACGGCGTGCAGCTGGCCGGTCTTCACATCGAAGGCGAACAGCGACTTGGCCAGCGCCGGCTGGACGTTGAACATGTCAATCAGGAACCCCAGCGCGCCCAGGTTGCCGGCCAGGCGATCGGTCGCGGCCGCGTCGGGATCGCCTGCGGGTGCGGCAACCAGCGCGTCCACATCGTCGCGCATGCGCACCACCGCCTGCGACGCATGACCCAGCCCGAGCACCGAGAACACGCCACGCATGGCGTCGAGCAGGGCCGGCACCGGATGCAGGACTTCGCGGTGGGCAGGCTGACGGAAGTACTGGTCGATCGCCTTCTCGATCTCGGCGAGCGAACTCTTGAGCTCCTGCACCACGCTGCCCATCGTCTGGCGGTCCGACACGCGGCGGTAGAGCTCTTCCATCCAGGCGTCCAGCGGCTCCGGCTCGGCGCCATCTCGCACCCGCGTGATGCGTGCGGCGAGCCGGCCGATGCGGTCGACCTGCTGCGGATGGTCGAAATCGGCCTCGTCCAGCGAAGCTTCGAGGTACAGCACCGCGGTCGCGACTTCCATCGCAAGCGCCGGCGCCGGCACCGCAGCCGCCGAGACCGTTGCCGCCGAAGTCGCGCTGAGCGCCTGTGCAAGCTTGTCACCCGCGGGGAACAGCTTCTTGAGCGACTCGCCAACGAGGTGGAACTGCTCGTTGAGCGTGGTCAGGCGATGCATTTCGCCACCAGCCACCGCTGCCCAGCCCTCTTTGGCCGCGGCGACGCGCTTCTTCGCCTGTGCGATCCACGCCGGGTCGTGCCGGCCGAGCGCGGCCGCCAAGTAATCCACCGGCGCGCGCCGCGACAGGTTCCACGCCTGGCGCACCGCAGCCAGGCGCGGGGCCTTGCGGCCATCGCCCGGAGAAGCCGCCTGCGCACAGAAGAACAGCAGGTCCTGGGCGAGGCGTTGCGACACATCCTGCGTGCTCGTCCCGCCCGGATCGCGCTCACTGATGCGCAACTGTGCGATCAGGCGCGAGGCGATGCGCTTGCTGTAGACGTCGGGCCGCAGCAGTTTCTGGCCTTGCGCCTCGAAGAAGGCTGCGGCCATCTGCCAGACCGTGGCCAGGTGGCGCTGGCCAGCGGGCGCGCCGGCGGCCAGGCCGGCAAAGAGATCCGACAATGCCAGCGCGGGCGCGCTGCCCCCCTGGCGCATCAGGTTCAGCGTCTGGGCTTCGACTTCGTCGCGCAATGTGACGTCGGCGGCGCGCGCCACGCTGCCGTCGCCCGGCACCTCGCGCCACTGCCAGTCGTGCGGCCACAGGTCGGCGGGATGAATCCTGTCGGCGCCGGCCAGTTCCTGCACTGCGCGGTATTGGGGGAACAAAGCCAGCGGCGACACCGACTTGCCGGCCAGCAGGCGCGTGAGGTAGTCGAGCAGCGCGAACGAGCCCTGCTCGATCGTTTCCACGGCCGCCGCGTTGAGTTTGACGGGACGCCCCGACGTCAACTTCTGCAGTGCGGCTTCGCCGGCGCGCAGGACCTGCGCCGCGGTGGGCAGGCCGACCAGCTCGAGCGCGCCGACGCCTTGGTGGAACTGCGCACGCGCGGTACGCAGCACGCCAGGGTCGACCGCATCGACATCCGATCCGGCAACCGCCTCGGCTTCCTTGAGGTAGCGCCGCATTGACTTGTGCGCCATCTCGAGCGAACGGCGCAGTTCGTCGTGCACCCAGGCAAGCGCGGAGAGGTCTTCGATCGTCTCGGTGTCGTGCAGCAGGTCCATCGCGGGCGTTCCGGTGTGTCGTCAGCGCAATCGCGCTAGCGCGTTGTGCCTTTCCGCGCGGCCGCCGCGGATCCGGCTGAACCGGCCCGCCGGCCGCTGCCCCGCGTGGGACAGTGGCCGAGCCGCTTCGGGTGTGGACGTTGTCATGAAATCTTGAAGCGGGCCACGGACTGCTTCAGTTCCTCGGCGGTGCGCGACAGCTCTCGAACCATCTGCGCGGTCGATCGCGTGCCCTCGCCTGTCTGCTCGGTCACCGCAAAGATGTGCTGAATGTTGCTGGCCACCACGTTGGCGGACTTCGCCTCCGCGGAGGCTTGGCGCGAGATCTGCTCGATCAACTCGGACAGCTGGCGCGTCACGCGGTCGATGTCACCGAGCGCGGTACCGGCCGCATCCGACAGCTTCGTGCTCTCGACCACACCCTGGGTGGATCGCTCCATGGCGGCCACGGCGTCGGCGGTGTCGGTCTGAATCGCCTTGACCAGCGCGGCGATCTGGCGCGTCGCGTCGGCCGAGCGCTCGGCCAGCCGCTGGACTTCCTCGGCGACCACCGAGAAGCCCCGGCCCGCGTCGCCGGCCGAAGCCGCCTGGATCGCGGCGTTGAGCGCCAGCACGTTGGTCTGCTCGGTAATGTCGGAAATCAGCTCGGTGATTTCGCCGATCTCCTGCGACGACTCACCCAGGCGCTTGATGCGCTTGGACGTTTCCTGGATCTGGTCACGCATCGCGTTCATGCCGCCGATCGTGTTCTGCACCGCCTGCCGACCCGACTCGGCCGCGGCCAGCGACTGGCGCGCCACCGAGGCCGTCTGCTGCGCTTGCGCCGACACGCTGTTGATGCGCCCGGCCATCTGCAGCACCGACTCGCCGGTCTCGCGAATCTCGCGCAGCTGCTCGGTCGACGCGGCCAGCAGCTCGGTCGACGTGTTCTCCACCTGCTGCGTGGTGTCGGTCACGCGACCGACCGCGCCTTGCACCTGTTCGACCAGCATGCGCAACTCTTCGACCGTGTAATTCACAGAGTCGGCGATGGCCCCCGTGATGTCCTCGGTCACGGTTGCCTGCTGCGTGAGGTCGCCTTCTGCGACCGTCTGCAACTCGTTCATCAGCCGCAAGATCGCGGCCTGGTTGGCGTCGTTGACGCGCTTGGCCTCCTGCTGCTCGCGCTCGGCCCTGCTCTTGTCCTGCTCGGCCTGGGCCGCGCGCAGCGACTGGTCGGCAACGAAGATGCGCAGGAAACCCCACGCGGCCGCCCCCAGCAGCAGCGCGCCCAGAATCATCAGCAGGTAGCTGGCGCCGGAACCACCCCCGCCTTCGAGCTTGGCCTGCACGTCCTCGAGACCCTTGCGCAGGGCCTCGCTGTCGGCCAAAACAGCTGCCTGTGCCTCGCGCGCGGCCACCAGGCCCTGCAGGTTGTTCAGGATCGCGCTCGCGTCGGCGCGGGTCTTCTCGTATTGCGTGACCAGCTCCTGCAGGCGCTCCTTGGTCTGTGCGTCCCGGGTCGCTGCCAGCCGAAGGTCGGCGCTGCCGTTGAGCATGCCATTGGTCAGCTCGCGAAATGTGTTCAGGTCCTTGCCAAGCAGGAACACCGCCTCGGGACTGACGCCCTCAGTGGTCAGGAACTCGTTGGCGCTCTTGCCGATGCGCTGCGTGAGCATGACGAGCTGGCCGACGGCAGCGAGCTCGCCCGAGTTCGCGTCCTGCTGCAGCTTGAGCGAAGACACCGTTTCGGCGGTCTCCAGCATCTCCGAGGACTGGCGGTTGATCGCGCGCAGTGCCTGGCCCACCTGGGTCAGCGTCTTCTGTTGCGCCAGCACGACCGCGGCGCTCTTCTCGGCTCGGTCGATCAGCGGCATCAAAGGTTCGATCGCACCCTGGGCGGCGAATGCCGCCTGCGGGATCGACTCACCGCCGTCCTTCAGCGCGCGCATGTTGCGCGCCAGCACTTCAGAACTCTCCCGCACTTCGGCAAACGCGCCCGCGTTGCCCAGCAGGGCCTGCGACACCGACTTGGCCAGTCGCTGCGACTGCATCAGCGCCTGACCGGTGGCACCGACCTGCGCGGCGCTCTTGCCGGCGTTCGAGATCGCCAGCCACACGCCGGCGCCCAGGATCAGAAAGCCCGCGATCACCAAGTACAAGAGTGCACGCTGCTGGTTGGCCAGCGGCAGATGCCCGATCAGCGGCAGGCCCGTGCGGGCGATCGCGGTCGCGCCGATGTTCGTGTCGGCATATTCGCCACCGACTTCAGAGGGCATCACCTCCGACATCGTCGATGAGTCGCCCTGCGCCTGCGTCGGCGATGTCAATGTCGTGATCGCGTTCCGCTCGAGAGGCATCGCGCCGGCACCCAGCCTGGCGCCTGCGCCCGTACCCGCACCTGCACCCGCGAGCACCAGGTCATCCGGTTGCACGGCCACCACCTCGTCGAACATGGAGCCGAGGTCGTCATCACGGTCATCTCGCTTGCCGGAGCTGCGGCCTTTGGTCTTGAACTTGTCGAGGAAACTCATGAAGCCCCCTGTGTAGATCCGTGGTGGGTCTGTAGGAAGGTTGAAGGCGCGCCGGCTCAGGCGACGATCGAAAGAAACTGGGTGTCGCGCGAAAGGGCGGCCAGGTCGAGCACCTGCCAGTCGCGACCATTGACGTCTTGCCACAGTGCGCCGGCGAAAGCCGGCCGCGTCCCGTTGTGATGCATCGGCTGATCGACCGCACGCAGTTGCTCGGTGCTTCGCAAGCCGGCCAGCCGGTCGACCAACAATGCGCAGTTCAGCCCCAGCGCCCCGGAAAATGCAATCAGTCGCGACTGCTCGCGCGCCATGTCGGCGGTCGCCGGCTCGGGCAAGCCGAGGAATCTCGCGAGGTCGACCACCCCGTGCAGGCCGCCGCGCAGGTTGGCCACGCCGATGAACCAGGCGCGCGTGTGCGGCACCGGCATCAGCGCGGCGGGCGGGAAGATCTCGCCGGCCTGTTCGAGCGGCAGCAACAGCCCGTGGCCGCGGCACTCGACCGCAAGCCAGGACTGGCCGCGCTGCTCGCGACGCGCCGCCTGCATGCGCTCAGCCAACCGCGTCTGCAGTTCGCGAAGGGCTTCCCTATTGGCCATCGAACGTGCTTGCCCGGGTCAGTCGAAGTTCTTGATCTTGGTCACCAGCTCGTCGGCATCGACGGGCTTGACCACGTAGTCGCGCGCGCCCTGGCGCATGCCCCAGACCTTGTCGGTCTCCAGGCCCTTGCTGGTGCACATGATCACCGGCACGTCCTCGAAGCGCGGATCGCGCGTGATCGTGCGTGTCAGCTGGAAGCCGTTCTGGCCCGGCATCACGACGTCCATGAGGATCAGGTCGGGCTTGTCCTCGGCCAGGCGGCGCATCGCGTCGTCGCCGTTCTCCGCCGTGCGCACGCTGTAGCCGCGCTTGCTCAGGATGTCGGTCAGGTGATGCAACTCGGTCTTCGAGTCGTCGACAAGGAGAATCTTCCGGATGGCCATCGTCGTCTCTCTCGATGCGGGGTGTCAGCCGCGGCGAAACTGCTGCACCGCGCGGAGCAGCTGTTCCTTGGTGAAGGGCTTCGTGAGGTAGTCCTGCGAGCCGACCATGCGGCCGCGCGCCTTGTCGAACAGCCCGTCCTTGGAAGACAGCATGATCACGGGCACATGCGCGAATTTCGGGTTGCGCTTGATGATGGCGCAGGTCTGGTAGCCATCCAGGCGCGGCATCAGGATGTCGCAGAAGATCAACTCGGGGGTGTGGTCGTTGACCTTGGCCAGCGCATCGTAGCCGTCCTCGGCCAGCACGACCTGGTGTCCGCCCTGCGCGAGAAAGATCTCCGCACTGCGCCGGATCGTGTTGCTGTCGTCGATCACCAGCACCTTCACGCCGGCAATCGTCGGCTCGCTGCCCTCGGGGCTTGCATTCACGCGGCGGCTCCTCGAACGCGCAGACCCGTGTCGCGGGCTGGCACGTTCAAATCTGTACCATTTCGAAGTCTTCCTTGCGCGCACCACATTCCGGACAGGTCCAATTCATCGGCACATCGGCCCATGCAGTGCCTGGTGCCAGTCCATGATCGGGGTCTCCGACCGACTCGTCGTAGATCCAGCCGCAGATCAGGCACATCCAGGTGCGCGAAGGTTCACTCACGAAGGTGTCAATCACTACAATGGGAGGCGATTGTAGACACCGGCATTTGCTGAAATACAAGCATTCGTAGGCACCTACGCAACATTCTTCACATTCCGCTGTAGGTCTGTTCCAAGCCCCGACAGCCCCGGTTGCATGCGCCGGACGACGCTCCATGACCCCTGATCACCCTTCGTCCGACCCCCAGGAGCCG
Organism: Aquincola sp.; assembly: GCA_029884035.1. Classification (GTDB taxonomy): domain Bacteria; phylum Pseudomonadota; class Gammaproteobacteria; order Burkholderiales; family Burkholderiaceae_C; genus CADEEN01. The sequence continues at coordinate 13,981 of JAOUIM010000018.1, forward strand.
AACCCAGGCGCCCCGATCGAAGAGCCGCCGGCGCCCGCTTGCGTGATGTGCTTCAACGCCAGCGACGCCTCCGGCGCCGGAGGCTGCGCGGGTGATGTCGCCACGATCGCTGCCATGGGTGCGCACGCTCTGCCGATCGTCGCTTCGATCCTGATGCGTGACAGCGCCGAGGTGTTCGACCAGCACGCGATCGAGCCCGATGCGGTGGTCGAGCAGGCCCGGACCATCCTCGAGGACGTGACGCTTGCGGCCTGGAAGGTCGGTTTCCTCGGCAACGCCGATAACGTGAGCGCGGTCGCGGAGATCCTGTCGGACTATCCGGACGTGCCTCTGGTCGCCTATATGCCCAACCTGGGTTGGGTCGACGAGGACGACCTGCAGCACTACCTCGAAGCCTACCGGGAACTGATCCTGCCGGCGGCCGAAGTGCTGGTCGGCAACCACAAGACGCTGACCGACTTCCTGCTGCCCGACTGGGACAGCGAGCGAGCGCCCTCGGCCCGTGAGCTCGCGGTGGCCGCGGGCGAGCGAGGCACGCGCTTCGTGCTCGTGACCGGCGTCATGCTGCCCAGCAAGGGTGGCAAGGAGCAATGGATTGACAACGTGCTGGCTTCGCCCCAGGGTGCAATCACGGGCGAGAAGTTCGAGCTGTTCGAAGCCGGCTTCGTCGGCGCCGGCGACACCCTGTCGGCCGCGCTGGCCGCGCTGCTGGCCTCTGGCGCCGAGCTGTCAGCGGCGGTCGGTGAAGCGCTGCAATTCCTCGACCAGAGCCTGGACGCCGGGTTCCGCCCCGGCATGGGCAACGTGATCCCCGACCGCTTCTTCTGGGCGTTGCCGCCCCCCGAGGACGGCAGCGACGGCAATGAGCCGAAGCAGGACGGCGACCCTAGCGTCGCCGATGTCGACGAGCCCGCGCCCGGAGTCTCACGCCGTGTCCACTAACCAGGCCCTGTTCGAGCGCGCTCAGCGCGTGATTCCCGGCGGCGTGAATTCACCGGTGCGCGCGTTCCGCGCGGTGGGCGGCACCCCCCGCTTCATCACGCGTGCCCAGGGTGCCTACCTGTGGGACGCCGAGGAAAAACGCTATACGGACTACATCGGCTCTTGGGGCCCGATGATCCTGGGGCATGGCCACCCTGCCGTGCTCGACGCGGTGCAACGCGCCGCAGCCGAGGGGCTTAGCTTTGGCGCGCCAACCGAGCGCGAGATCGAACTGGCCGAAGCGATCCTCGCTCAGGTACCGAGCATGGAGCAGCTGCGGCTGGTTTCCAGCGGCACCGAGGCCGGCATGAGCGCGTTGCGCCTCGCGCGTGGCGCGACCGGCCGCAGCAAGATCGTCAAGTTCGAGGGCTGCTACCACGGCCATGCCGACGCGCTGCTCGTGAAGGCCGGCTCAGGGTTGGCCACCTTCGGCCACCCGACGAGCGCCGGGGTCCCCCCGGAGGTCGCCCAGCACACGATCGTGCTTCCGTACAACGACGTGGCCGCGCTCGAGGCCGCGTTCGATGCCCATTCACGCCAGCTCGCGTGCGTGATGATCGAGCCGATCGCCGGCAACATGAACTTCGTGCGCGCTGGCGTGCCTTTCATGAAGCGGCTGCGCGAGTTGTGCTCGCGCGACGGCACGCTGCTCGTCTTCGACGAGGTCATGACGGGATTTCGCGTTGCGCTGGGTGGCGCGCAAGCCGTTTATCGCGGGCTGATTCCGGGCTTCCAACCGGACATGAGCGTGTTCGGCAAGGTCATCGGCGGCGGGATGCCGCTGGCGGCCTTCGGCGGCAAGAAAGACGTGATGAGCCAGCTGGCGCCTCTCGGTCCGGTCTACCAGGCCGGCACACTGAGCGGCAATCCCGTGGCCACTGCCTGCGGCCTGGCCACGCTGCGCGAGATCGCCCGGCCCGACTTCTTCGAGGCGCTCGCACAGCGCACCCGCGCGCTGGTGCAAGGCCTGAGCGCCGCCGCGCGCGAGGCCGACGTACCCTTCTGTGGCGACAGCGAGGGTGGCATGTTCGGTTTCTTCTTCGCCCGCGCGCTGCCGCAGGACTACGGCGCCGTGATGGCCACCGACAAGGAGCGCTTCAACCGCTTCTTCCACGCAATGCTCGATCGTGGCGTCTACCTCGCGCCTGCGCTGTACGAAGCCGGCTTCGTCAGTGCCGCGCACACCGAAGCCGACATCGACGCTACCGTGGCATCTGCGCGCGAGGCGTTTGCATGATGATGCCGGGCTGGCTAGTCCGTTGACCCCGGCAGCCCGCGGACATCGCGTCCGGTTCAGGACTGTCGGCATGCGGCACAGGACCCGGCCTGACAGCGAACGGCGCGACCGATCCGGGTTCTGATCTCGTTCACGCAGCACGCCGCGGCGGGCTGCTCCGGCAAGACTGCGGTGCGAATGCCGTCCGCGTCAAGTCCGCCCAGGCGCCGCCGACGAGCATCGGGACGCATCCGATACCGATGCTCACAAGTGCGCGCCTCCTAGAATTTGTCCCATGCACATCCACATCCTGGGCATCTGCGGCACCTTCATGGGCGGCATCGCGGCGATCGCGCGCGAGGCAGGCCACAAGGTCACAGGCTGCGACGCCAATGTCTACCCGCCGATGAGCGACCAATTGCGTGAGCTCGGCATTGAGCCGATCGAGGGCTACGGCGTCGAGCAGATGGCGCTGCGGCCCGACGTGTTCGTGATCGGCAACGTGGTGACGCGTGCACGCGCGCGTGACTTCGCGCTGATGGAGGCGATCCTCGACGCGGGTGCCGACTACACGAGCGGGCCGCAGTGGCTGTACGAGAACGTGCTGCGCCACCGGCACGTGCTGGCGGTAGCAGGCACGCACGGCAAGACAACGACGACCGCGATGCTGGCCTGGATCCTCGAATCGGCAGGGCTGAACCCCGGGTTCCTGGTGGGCGGCGTGCCGCTGAACTTCGGCGTGTCCGCGCGCCTTGGCGGCGGCAACCACTTCGTGATCGAGGCCGATGAGTACGACACCGCGCTTTTCGACAAGCGCAGCAAGTTCGTGCACTACCGCCCGCGCACCGCGATCCTCAACAACCTCGAGTTCGACCACGCTGACATCTTCCCGGACCTGGCCGCGATCGAAACGCAGTTCCATCACCTGGTGCGGACGGTGCCGTCGAAAGGGCGGCTGGTGGTCAATGCACGTGACGAAGCCGTGCAGCGCGTGTTGGCGCGCGGCTGCTGGAGCGAAGTCCTTCGCTTCGGCGCACAGAGAGAGGAGCCTGGCGCCTTGCGCGCACGTGGCGAGCCGCACGCCTTTGACGTGCTGCGCGGCAGTCTGCGACTCGGACGCGTCGAGTGGCCGCTGTTCGGCGAGTTCAACCAACTCAACGCGCTGGCCGCGATCGGCGCGGCCGAGCACGTGGGCGTGGCGCCAGACGCAGCGGCGGAGTCGCTGTCGCGCTTCCGGAACGCGAAGCGCCGGATGGAGATGATTGGCGAGGTCGCGGGCGTGAAGGTCTACGATGACTTTGCTCACCACCCCACCGCGATCCGCGTCACGGTGGGTGGCCTGCGGCAGCGCGTAGGTCTGGAGCGTGTGCTCGCCGTGTTCGAACCGCGTTCGAACACGATGAAGCTGGGCACGATGAAAGCACAGTTGCCCTGGGCGCTGGAAGAGGCCGACCTGTCGTTCTGCCTGCAGGGCAACTACGGCTGGGAGGCGCGGGAGGCGCTCGCACCGATGGGCGCGCTCGTGGTGGTGGCCGACAAGGTCGACGCACTCGCGGCCATGGTGGTCGAGGCGGCCAAGCCTGGCGACCATGTCCTGTGCATGAGCAACGGCAGCTTCGGCGGCATTCATGGCCAGCTTCTCGCGGGCTTGCGCCGCAAGTTCGGTTGACGCCCACGGACCGATGGACCGCGTCAGCCACATCCTATACCTGCACGGCTTCCGCTCGTCGCCCCGATCGTTCAAGGCGCAGCTGATGGGCGGCTGGATCGGCGATCATCGTCCCGAGGTGCACTGGTGGTGCCCGCTGCTGCCGCCGTCGCCGCGCGAAGCCATGGCGATGGTGTTCGAGACGCTGGCCCGGTGGCCGGTCGAGCGCATGGCCGTGGTCGGCAGCTCGCTCGGTGGCTTCTATGCCACCGTGGTGGCCGAGCGCACGGGTTGCCGCGCGGTGCTGCTCAACCCCGCCATCAACCCGGCGCGCGACCTGGCGGGCTACATCGGTGACCTGACTTCGTACCACAATCCGGACGACCACTTCTACTTCAAGCCCGAGTACGTGACGCAGTTGCGCGTGATGACGCCGCGTGCGATCACGCGGCCGGAGCGCTACTTCGCCGTCGTGGCCAAGGGCGACGAGGTGCTCGACTGGCGCGAGATGACTGATCGCTACGACCACGTGCCGCTACGATTGATCGACGGCAGCGACCATGCGATGTCCGACTTCGAAGCACATTTGCCGCACATCCTGCGTTTCCTGGGCCTGCTCCACTGAGGGGCGAGTCCCCTCGGCGACAATGCCGCGCATGAGACGGCCCCCAGCCCACAGCGTTCGCGGCCCCCGGCGGGCGCTGCGGCGTCTGGAGGCGGCCCGGCGACTCTGACATGTACGCCCTATTCGACGATGCCGGCAAATTCCACGCCGGCCGCGTGATGTCAGAGTCCGACGCTTCGCTGCAGGTTGAGCTCGACTCGGGCAAGCGGGTCAAGGTCAAGGCATCTCACCTGCTGCTGAAGTTCGAGCAACCGGCGCCAGCCGAGCTGATGAGCCGCGCGCGCGAGTTGTCGCAAGAAATCGACCTCGACCTCGCGTGGACCTTCGCACCGGACGCCGAGTTCGGCTTCGCCGACCTGGCGCGCGAGTACTTCGATGCCGGGGCCGGCGCGGTGCAGCAGGCCGCGGCGCTGTTGCGCCTGTTCGACGCACCGCATTACTTCCGACGCGTCGGCAAGGGGCAGTTCAAGAAGGCACCCGAGGAAGTCGTCAAGGCGGCGCTGCTGGCCATCGAGCGCAAGAAGCAGGTGGCGGCCCAGATCGACGCCTGGGCAGGCGAACTGGTCGAGGGACGGTGCCCGTCGCCGATCCGGGAACAGCTCTTCAAGATCCTGTTCAGGCCCGACAAGAGTGCGCCGGAGTTCAGGGCCGTCGTCGAGGCCACGAAGCGGGCCCAGCGCGCACCGCTCGATCTCCTCAAGAGTGCCGGTGCGATTGACAGTCCCTACCAGTTCCACTGGAAGCGCTTCCTCTTCGATCAGTTCCCGAAGGGGACGGCATTCCCCCAGGGCCTGGCCGCACCGGCGGTCAAGGACG
>JAOUIM010000315.1 GCA_029884035.1 Aquincola sp.
CGGGTGCCGCGCCGCGTCGTACGCGAGCTGGCCGACGCTGAACAGCAGGTCATAGCCGCGCCCGCTCGACCGGTTGTGCTCGTCGACGGCCTGCTGCAGCCGCGCCAGCGCCTCGTTGCTTTGCTGCGGCGGCACATTGGTCAGCAGGACGGCAAACTCGTCGCCGCCCAGGCGGGCGACGACGTCCGAGTCGCGGAACGTGGTCTTCAGCAGCGACGCGAAGTCGCGCAAGGCACGATCACCTTCGGCATGACCGAAGCGGTCGTTGATCTGCTTGAACCGGTCCAGGTCGACGAACAGCAGCGAGGCCGGCGTCCCGACGCGGCGGCACAGGCTCAACGTGTGCTGCGCCAGCGACAGGAAGCCGCGGCGATTCGACAGCGCCGTCAGTTCATCCATCGTGGCCAGTTGAACCGCACCGAGCTCCTGCTCGACCATGCGCGCCAGGTCACGCAACAACTGCAGGTCCTCGGCGCTTGGCGAGCGTGGCACGACGTCGATCACACACAGCGTACCCAGCTTGCTGCCGTTGGCCACCCGCAGCGGGCAGCCGGCGTAGAAGCGAATGTTCGGGCTCCCGACCACCAGGGGGTTGTCATGGAAGCGCTCGTCGAGCGCCGCATCCGCAACGAGCAGGACCTCGTCCTCCAGGATCGCGTGGCCGCAGAACGACACTTCGCGCGGTGTCTCGGTGGCGTCCAGGCCGACGCACGACTTGAACCATTGCCGGTTCGTATCGACCAGGCTGACGAGGGCGATCGGCACGCCCAGCAGCCGCTTGGCCAAGCGCGTGAGGCGATCGAACCGCTCCTCTGGAGAAGTGTCGAGGATGTCCAGCGCGCGCAGCGTGTCGATGCGTGCTGCTTCGTTCAACGGTAGGGCAGGTGCGATCATGGTGGCAGGCGAAGGCGGAATCCGGCCTTTGCAGTCTCGGCCGATGCACCTGCTTTCAATCGCAGGAAAAGCGCCTTGATTCGGGCGCAGTTCGAGCGGGTGAACGCCAGCGTGTCGCTCAGTCGATCCAGCCCCGCGCGTTGTGGAACATCCGCATCCAGGGGCTCGGCGCCGCGACGTCGCCGGGTGTCCAACTCATCTGCACGTTGCGGAACACGCGCTCGGGGTGCGGCATCAGCGCTGTGAAGCGGCCGTCGGCGGTAGTGACGGCGGTCAGACCCTCGGGGCTGCCGTTCGGATTGGCGGGATAGGCCTCGGTGGGCTGCCCCGCGGTATCGACGAAGCGCATCGCACGGTGCACGGCACGGGCATTGCCGCGCTGCGAGAAGTCGGCGTAGCCCTCGCCATGCGCCACCGCGATGGGCAGACGGGTGCCGGCCATGCCCGCGAAGAAGATCGACGGCGAGTCAAGCACTTCCACCATCGACAGGCGCGCTTCGAATTGCTCGCTCCTGTTGCGCGTGAACTTGGGCCAGTCGGCCGCGCCCGGGATGATGGGCGACAGTGCGGCCATCATCTGGCAGCCGTTGCAAACACCCAGCGCGAAGCTGTCATCGCGACCGAAGAAGGCCGCGAACTGCTCGGCGAGTCTGGGGTTGAAGAGGATCGAGCGCGCCCAGCCTTCACCGGCGCCCAAGGTGTCGCCATAGCTGAAGCCCCCGCAGGCGACGAAACCCAGGAACTGGTCGAGCCGCACGCGACCCGCCTGCAGGTCGCTCATGTGCACGTCGAAAGTGTCGAATCCGGCCGCGTGCATCGCGCGGCTCATCTCGACCTGCGAGTTCACGCCCTGCTCGCGCAGGATCGCGACCTTGGGACGCGCGCTGTGCACCGCCGGCGCCCGCGTCGCATCGAACGTGAGATGCACGTGCAGGCCCGGGTCGTCTGTGCGCCCCGCCGCCTCATGCTCGGCGTCGGCGCAGGCGGGGTTGTCGCGCTGGCGGGCGATGCGCCAGCTCACCTCGTCCCAGGCCTGGTGCAGGCGATGCAGGCTCTCGCTGAAGATCGATCTGGCATCACGCCAGACCTCGACCACGCCACGGTCATTGGGCTTGCCGATGGTGTGGGCGTGCTTGGACAGGCCGTGCTGACGCAGCAGTGCCATCACAGCGTCGCGCTCCTCGGTGCGCACCTGGATCACGGCGCCGAGCTCCTCGTTGAACAATGCGGCCAGCGTGCGCTCGTTGCGGCGTTCGCCGACCTGCGCGGCCCAGTTCTTCGAGTCGCCGTACTCCGCGCGGCTGTCGGCGATGCCGTCGCTCTCGGTGACCAGCAGGTCGACGTTCAGGCTTACGCCGCGGTGCCCTGCGAAGGCCATCTCGCACACGCACGCCCACAGGCCGCCGTCGCTGCGGTCGTGGTAAGCGAGCAGCTTGCCGTCCCGGCGCAGAGCATTGACCGCCGCGACCAGTGACTTCAGGCGCTGCGGATCGTCGAGGTCGGGAACTTCGTGGCCGAACCGACCCAGCACCTGCGCCAGCATCGAGCCGCCCAGGCGCGTGCGCCCGGCACCGAGGTCGATCGCGATCAGGGTGGTGTCGCCCGCTTGCAGTTGCGGCGTCAGCGTACCGCGGACGTCATCGAGCGTGGCGAAGGCGCTGACGACGAGCGACACAGGCGCAGTCACTTGCTTCGTGTCACTGCCCTCGCGCCAGCGCGTCTTCATCGACAAAGAATCCTTGCCCACTGGCACGCCGATGCCCAGCGCCGGGCACAGTTCGAGGCCCACGGCGCGGACGGTGTCGAACAGCGCCGCGTCCTCGCCCGGCTCGCCGCATGCGGCCATCCAGTTGCACGAGAGCTTGACGCTCGAAAGCTCGATCGGTGCGGCCAGCAGATTCGTGATCGCCTCGGCAACCGCCATGCGTCCGGAGGCTGGCGCGTCGAGGCAGGCCATCGGCGTTCGCTCGCCGATGGCCATCGCCTCGCCTCGGAATCCTCTGAAATCGGCCAGCGTCACCGCGCAGTCGGCGACCGGCACCTGCCAGGGTCCGACCATGGGGTCGCGGTGGGACAGCCCACCGACCGTGCGGTCGCCGATCGTGACGAGAAAACGCTTGCTGGCCACCGTCGGGTGGCGCAGCACATCGAGGGCCACCTGCTCGAGCCTGACGCCGGTCAGGTCGAGCGACGCCTCGGCCCGGGGCACACGCGTCACGTCGCGCTGCACCTTCGGCGGCTTGCCCAGCAGGACTTCCATCGGCATGTCGATCGCCTGTGCGGCATCGTCGGCCAGCACGAGCTGCGGTTCGTCGGTGGCCACGCCGACGATCGCGAACGGGCAGCGCTCGCGTGCACACATCTGCTCGAACAGCGGCCGAAGCGCCGGGTCGAGCGCGATGACGTAGCGCTCCTGACTCTCGTTGCACCAGATCTCCTTGGGTGCGAGACCGCTCTCCTCCAGAGGCACCTTCGACAGATCGAATCGCGCGCCCTTGCCGGCGCCGTCGACCAGTTCCGGAAAGGCGTTGCTGAGGCCGCCGGCGCCGACGTCGTGGATCGCGAGGATCGGGTTGTGTTCACCGAGCGCCCAGCAGTGGTTGATGACCTCCTGCGCGCGGCGCTGGATCTCCGGGTTGCCGCGCTGCACGCTGTCGAAGTCGAGCGCCTCGGTATTGCTGCCGGCAGCCATCGAACTGGCCGCACCGCCGCCCATGCCGATGCGCATGCCCGGACCACCGAGCTGGACCAGCAAGGTGCCGGCCGGGAACGCGATCTTCGCGGTCTGACCAGCATCGATGGAGCCAACGCCGCCGGCGATCATGATCGGCTTGTGATAGCCGCGCCGCACGCCGGCCACGTCCTGCTCGAAGACACGGAAGTAGCCGCCGAGGTTGGGCCGGCCGAATTCGTTGTTGAACGCCGCCCCGCCCAGCGGCGCCTCGGTCATGATCTGCAGGGCACTCGAAATGTGACCGGGCTTGCCGATCGGTGATCGCTCCCAAGGCTCGTTCGTGTCGGGCAGATGCAGGTTGCTGACCGAGAACCCGGTGAGGCCCGCCTTGGGCCTCGCGCCGCGGCCGGTCGCACCCTCGTCGCGGATCTCGCCGCCGGCACCGGTGGACGCGCCGGGATGCGGCGAGATCGCGGTCGGGTGGTTGTGCGTCTCCACCTTCATCAGCACATGCGCGACCGATTCGCGGGGTCCGTATGGCGGCGCGTTGGTGAAACCCAGCGGCAACCAGCGCTCGACCGCACCACCCTCCATCACCGCCGCGTTGTCGGCGTAGGCAATTACCGTGCGATGCGGCGAGGTCTTCTCAGTGTGACGGATCATGCCGAACATCGACAGCGGCTGCTTCGCGCCGTCGATCGTGAAATCGGCGTTGAAGATCTTGTGCCGACAGTGCTCGCTGTTGGCCTGCGCGAACATCATGAGCTCGACGTCGGTCGGGTTGCGGCCCAGCCTGCGAAACGCCTCGACCAAGTAGTCGACCTCGTCGTCCGAGAGCGCGAGCCCGAATGCCGTGTTGGCCTGTTCCAGGGCCACCCGGCCGGCACCCAGCACATCGACATGCGCCATCGGCTCGGCCTCGCGCTCGTCGAACAGATGGCGTGCGGCATCGCGGTCGAAGGCGACGCTCTCGGTCATGCGGTCGTGCAGCACGTCGGCCAAGGCATGCAGTTCATCGCGCGAGGGCGGCTTGCTGCCGGCCAGCCCGCCCTTGACCTGCAGCCGGAACTCGGTGACGCGCTCGACGCGATGCAGGGCCAATCCACAATTGTGCGCGATGTCGGTGGCCTTGCTGGCC
>JAOUIM010000019.1 GCA_029884035.1 Aquincola sp.
CGTCGAGGGGGGCACCAGCACCCGTCGCTGGACGAACGAACCTGATGGCAAGTTCGTGGCTTCGAGCGATGCACAGCGATCCGCAAGGGCGCAAGGCAAGATCTTTACGGCACAAGGCACTTGGCACGTGGCAGACAACGGAACGTACTGCGTCACCATCGACTGGCGCGGCCGATCGGAAAACTGGTGCCGCTACATATTCAAGCTGGGCGCAAAGTATTACGGAGTCAAGACCGTAGCCGACGGGGCCACGGTTGCGCATGAAATGGAGTTGTCGAAGTAGCCCATGGCATCAGCGCAGCGCCTGCAGGCCCCTGGGTCGGAGGTGCGACGCTGCTGTGGGGCGCGTTGGTCGGCCTGCCGGCGATCTGCCTGATTCGCGCGGCGCTGTGTGCTCGTCTTGGTTGGCACGTTCGCGGTAACACGTGGCTTCTCGTTCAATGGCCGCAGCAAGTGGGCCAGTGAGGGGGTCGATTGGGGGATCGAAGCTGGCAGGGTGCGTACCATCGTGCGCACAGGCGTCGACGCTGGCTGGCCCGCTCGCTGCCCATCTGCGCCTGAACAGACCATCTTTTCCTGCGGGACGTTGATGCGGGACCACCAGCTTTCCATCCTTGTGATCTGCCTGGGCAACATTTGCCGCTCGCCGACGGCCGAGGCGGTGCTGCGCGCCAAGTTGGATGCGGCCGGGCTCGCCGGACAGGTGGTCGTGGACTCGGCCGGCACCGGCGACTGGCATATCGGCCACCCGCCGGACGTGCGGTCCCAGCGCCACGCCGCGCAACGGGGCTACGACCTTTCGGCGCTGCGAGCCCGTCGTGTCGCCGAGGAGGACTTCCGGCAGTTCGACCTCATCCTGGCCATGGACGAGGACAATCTGGCCGACCTGCAGCGCTTGGCGCCCGACCAGGGCGCGCGAGCCGAGCTACGCCTTTTCGCTCACGTCGAAGTCCCCGACCCTTACCAAGGCGGCCCGGCCGCCTTCGAGCGGGTGATCGACCTGGTCGAGGCCGCCAGCGACGTCTGGGTCGAAAACCTCGCTCGCCGCCTGGGAACTTCCTGACCGGTATCCGACCAAATCTGTCGACTTCCGGTAAACTTGAGCAATCCGCTCGGGATAGCCGCGGTCCATTCCGCACACCCTCCAGGAGTAACCCATGCGATTGACCACCAAGGGCCGTTTTGCCGTCACTGCGATGATCGATCTCGGTCTTCGTTCCACCAACGGGCCGGTCGCGCTGGCCGCCATCAGCCAACGTCAGCAGATCTCGCTGTCCTACCTCGAGCAGCTGTTCGGCAAGCTGCGCCGCCATGAGCTGGTGGAGAGCACCCGCGGCCCGGGCGGCGGCTACTCGCTCGGCCGCGATGCGGCGGCGATCACGGTGGCCGACATCATCGTGGCGGTCGACGAGCCGCTCGACGCCACCGGCTGTGGCGGCAAGGAAAACTGCATGGGCGATGATTCCGGCAAGTGCATGACGCACGACCTGTGGACCGAGTTGAACGCCCGGATGATCGAGTTCCTGAGCTCGGTCACCCTCAAGAAGCTGGTCGACGAGCAGATTGCCCGCGGCGTGTCGGTGGCCGAGCAGGCGCCGATGAAGCGTGCGATCTCGTCCGCGCCCGTGGTCAAGCCGATCCGGGTGACGGGCCCGAATTCGGTGTTCGCGCTCGGCGCGGCGCTGGCGAAGTGAGGGCAGGTCGCCGATGGACATGACGCCGCATCTGCCGATCTACATGGACTACGGGGCGACCACGCCGGTCGATCCGCGCGTGGTCGACGCGATGGTGCCCTGGCTGCGAGAGCACTTCGGCAACCCGGCTTCCCGAAGCCACGCCTGGGGCTGGGAGGCCGAGGAGGCGGTGGAGCAGGCCAGGCGTCAAGTGGCCGAGCTGGTCGGTGCCGACCCGCGCGAGATCGTCTGGACCTCGGGCGCGACCGAATCGAACAACCTTGCGTTGAAGGGTGCCGCGCACTTCTACAAGACGCGCGGCAAGCACATCGTGACGGTGAAGACCGAGCACAAGGCAGTGCTCGATACCGTGCGTGAGCTGGAACGCCAGGGATTCGAGGCGACGTATCTCGATGTGCAGGACGACGGCCTGCTCGACATGAATCGCTTCAAGGATGCGCTGCGGCCCGACACGATCCTCGTCTCTGTGATGTTCGTCAACAATGAGATCGGCGTGATCCAGGACATCCCGGCCATCGGCGCGATCTGCCGCGAGCGCGGGATCATCTTCCACGTCGACGCCGCCCAGGCGACGGGCAAGGTCCACATCGACCTGGCCCACCTGCCGGTCGACCTGATGAGCCTGGCCTCGCACAAGACCTACGGGCCCAAGGGCATCGGCGCGCTGTATGTGCGGCGCAAGCCGCGCGTGCGCATCGAGGCGCAGATGCACGGCGGCGGACACGAACGCGGCATGCGATCGGGCACCTTGCCGACACACCAGTGCATCGGCATGGGCGAAGCGTTCCGGATCGCGCGCGAGGAGATGGCCAGCGAAGGCGAGCGCATCCGGATGCTGCAGCAGCGGCTGCTGCGCGGCTTGAGTGACATCGAGCAGGTGTTTCTCAACGGCCACCCGGACAAGCGCGTGCCGCACAACCTGAACATGAGCTTCAACTTCGTCGAAGGCGAGTCGCTGATCATGGGCGTCAAGGAGCTCGCCGTTTCTTCGGGTTCGGCCTGCACCTCGGCCAGCCTCGAACCAAGCTACGTGCTGCGCGCGCTCGGCCGCAGCGACGAGCTCGCGCATTCGAGCCTGCGCATGACGATCGGCCGGTTCACGACGGTCGACGAGATCGACCAGGCGACGCGTCTGATCCGCGACCGCGTCGCCAAGCTGAGGGAGCTGTCCCCGCTCTGGGAGATGTACAAGGACGGCATCGACATCTCGACGATCCAATGGACAGCACACTGACCGTATTGAACTGAACGGAGCGCAACATGGCATACAGCGACAAGGTCATCGACCACTACGAGAATCCACGCAACGTCGGCTCGTTCGACAAGGGTGACGACACGGTGGGCACCGGCATGGTGGGCGCGCCGGCCTGCGGCGACGTGATGAAGCTGCAGATCAAGGTCAATCCGGCCACCGGCCTGATCGAGGATGCGCGCTTCAAGACCTATGGCTGCGGCTCGGCGATCGCGTCGAGCTCGCTCGTGACCGAGTGGGTCAAGGGAAAGTCGCTCGACGAGGCGGCCACGATCAAGAACACGCAGATCGCGCAGGAGCTGGCGCTGCCGCCGGTGAAGATCCACTGCTCGATCCTGGCCGAGGACGCGATCAAGGCCGCGGTCGATGACTACAAGGCCAAGCACGGCAGCAATGGAAGCGGGGCCGATGGCAGTCACGCTCACTGAGGCGGCGGCGCGCCATGTCACGCGCTACCTTGCCCGCCGCGGCAAGGGCGTGGGGGTGCGCCTGGGTGTGAAGACCACGGGCTGTTCGGGCCTGGCCTACAAGCTCGAGTACGCCGACGATGTGGCGCCCGAGGACCATGTCTTCGAGGGCCATGGCGTCAAGGTGCTGGTCGACCCGAAGAGCCTGCCCTACATCGACGGCACGGAGCTCGATTTCGTGCGAGAGGGCCTGAACGAGGGCTTCAAGTTCCACAACCCGCGCGAGAAAGACCGCTGCGGCTGCGGCGAGTCGTTTCGCGTGTGAATGCCGATGTGCAGATCCGCCCGGAGCGCGCCGATCATCCTCAGGTCGTCGCGCTGCTGGCGGCGCTCGACCATTACCTGGGTGCGCTGTACGAGCCCGAGGCCAATCACATCCTGTCCGTGAGCGAGCTGCTCACGCCCGAGGTCGATTTTTTCGCCGCATGGCTGGACGGGCGCGTGGTCGGCACGGGCGCCATCAGGCGAATGCCGGGGGAGCGGGAAACCGAAGGTCGGGCCTACGGGGAAATCAAGCGCATGTACGTCTCGCCCGCAGCGCGCGGCCAGCGCGTGGGCGTGCGCATGGTCGCCACGTTGGAAGATGCGTTGAAATCGCAAGGCTTGTCGCTCGCACTGCTCGAGACCGGGCGCGACCAGCATGAAGCGGTCGGGCTGTATGAGCGGTGCGGATTCCGCCGGCGCGCTGCGTTCGGCGGCTATCCGGACAACGGCCTGTCGCTGTTCTACGAGAAGGCGCTGGCGTGAACCTGGCCGACAACGACTTCACGCTGTTCGGCCTGCCCGAGCGATTTGCGCTCGATCGCGCTGATCTCGATGCGCGCTGGCGTGAGCTGCAGTCCTCGGTCCATCCGGACAGGTTTGCGGGCGAGGGCGCCGCGGCGCAGCGGGTGGCAATGCAGTGGGCCGTTCGAGTGAACGAGGCCTACCGGCGGCTGCGCGAGCCGCTCGCGCGTGCGGCGTATTTGTGCGGCCTGCGCGGTTCGCCGATCGATGCCGAGCGCAATACCGCCATGCCCGCGGGGTTCCTGATGCAGCAGATGGGCTGGCGCGAGCGGCTGGACGAATCGCGCGACGACGCCGAAGGGCTTGGCGCACTCGACGGGGAGGTGAAGAACGCCGAACGCGACACGCTCGACGAGGTCGCCCGCCTGCTCGATGAACTCGACGATCCCGCACGGGCGGCCGAACGCGTGCGCGCACTGATGTTCTTCCAGAAGTTCCGCCGAGACCTGGCCGAGCGCCTCGAGGCGACCCACGACTGACGCGACAGATGGCCCTGCTGCAGATCTCCGAACCCGGCCAGTCACCCGATCCGCACCAGCGGCGCATCGCGGTGGGGATCGACCTGGGCACGACCAATTCGCTCGTGGCGGCGGTGCGCCACGGCGTTGCGGAATGCCTGCCCGATGCGCAGGGCTGCGTGATCCTGCCGTCGGCAGTGCGCTATCTCGAGGCCGGCCGCCGCGAAATCGGCCTTGACGCCCTCGCGGCGCAGGCCGACGACCCGCTCGACACCGTCGTCTCGGTCAAGCGCCTGATGGGCCGTGTGCTGGCCGACGTTGCCGGGCGCGAGCGATTGCCGTACCGGTTCGTCGACCAGCCCGGCATGGTGGCCATCGCCACCCGCGCCGGCATCAAGACGCCGGTCGAGGTCTCGGCCGAGATACTTGCCGCACTGCGCCAGCGCGCTGAGGACAGCTTCGACACCGACGAACTGTACGGCGCAGTGATCACGGTACCCGCCTACTTCGACGACGCACAGCGACAGGCGACCAAGGACGCGGCCGAACTGGCCCGCCTGAAGGTGCTGCGCCTGATCAACGAGCCCACGGCGGCAGCGGTGGCCTATGGCCTGGACCGCGGCGCCGAAGGCCTGTACGCCGTCTACGACCTCGGTGGCGGCACGTTCGATATTTCCCTGCTGAGACTGACCAAGGGCGTGTTCGAGGTGGTGGCCACGGGGGGCGATGCAGCGCTCGGTGGCGATGACATCGACGCGGCACTTGCCCACTGGGCACTGACAGAGGTGCGGCGCGAGGCGCGCACTCCCCATGACCAGCGCGCCGTGCTCGTCGCCGCGCGCGCCGCCAAGGAGGCATTGACCGACAGCGCGACCACCACGCTGGCCTGCGCCCTGGCGGACGGACCGCTTGCGTCGGTCGTGACGCGTGCGCAGCTCGATGCTCTCGCCAAGCCGTTGATCGACCGCACGCTCGGATCGGTCAGGCGCGTACTGCGCGATGCGCAGGTCACGCGCGAAGAGGTCAAAGGTGTGGTGATGGTCGGCGGCTCGACGCGAATGCCTGCGGTGCGCACCGCGGTGGGCGAGTTGTTCGGGCGCGCCCCGCTGACCGATGTCAACCCAGACGAGGTGGTGGCCCTCGGCGCGGCGATCCAGGCCAATGCGCTGGCAGGCAACACGCCAGATGGCGAAATCCTGCTGCTCGACGTGATCCCGCTGTCCCTGGGGCTCGAAACCATGGGCGGGCTCGTCGAGCGCATCGTCGAGCGCAACAGCACGATCCCGGTGGCCAAGGCGCAGGACTTCACGACCTATCAGGACGGGCAGACCGCGATGGCCTTGCACGTGGTGCAGGGTGAGCGCGAGCTGGTCACCGATTGCCGATCGCTCGCGCGCTTCACGCTGCGCGGCATCCCGCCAATGGCTGCTGGCGTGGCCCGCATCCGCGTCACCTTCGAGGTCGATGCCGATGGGCTGCTGTCGGTGTCGGCGCGCGAACTGACCTCAGGTGTCGAGGCCCAGATCGCGGTCAAGCCGAGCTACGGCCTGGCCGACGAAGACATCGCGCGGATGCTGAAGGAAGGCTTTGCGTCGGCCGACGTCGACATGGCCGTGCGCGCCCTGCGCGAGGCGCGCGTCGAGGCCGAGCGCATGGTGCTCGCAACGCACAGTGCGCTGGCTGCCGACGGCGATCTGCTGTCCGCCGACGAGCGCACGGCGATCGATGCGCTGATCGCACGTACGGTCGAGATCGCACGCAGCGACGATCACCAGGCGATCGAGGCCGCCGTCAAGGCATTGGCGGCGGGCACCGAAGCCTTTGCGGGTGCGCGCATGAACCGCAGCATTCGTGCGGTGCTGGCCGGGCGCAGCTTCGAGGACGTGTGATGCCTTTGATCCGCATCCTCCCCCATGCCGAATACGCCCCGACAGGCGCCACCATCGAGGCGGCCCCAGGGACGTCGATCTGCGAAGCCCTGCTCGAGCACGGTATCGAGATCGAGCATGCCTGCGAGATGAGTTGCGCGTGCACGACCTGTCACGTGGTCGTGCGCGAGGGCTTCGACTCGCTGGGCGAGATGGACGAGAGCGAGGAAGACCTTCTCGACCGCGCCTGGGGCCTGGAGCCCACGTCGCGCCTGTCGTGCCAGGCGATCGTGTCGAACGAGGATGTGACGGTTGAGATCCCGAAGTACTCGATCAACCACGCAAGGGAAAAGCACTGAGCGGCCGGCCCGGCCGCGCGTCTTCAGTGGTCGTGCAGGTCAGTGCCGAAGAACGTGCGGCGCACCCAGTCACCCACCGGACGCAGCGAGTCGAGGAACGAATCGGGCTCGCCCTCTCGTTCGAGGACAAGTCCCCGATCGCTCAGCATCTGGAGGAACTGGCGCACTTCGACTTTGGATGCGCCGCTGGACATCACCAGGCTGCTCGTCGACATGTAGCGATGCGACATGTCGCTCAACATGCGGCGATACACCGTGCGGTGGTACGGTGCTGCGAGTTCGGGCCAGGCCGCCAGCTTGTATTCCTTCATGTCCCTATGAGCGGTCCGTAACGGCAATGGCCCGCACTCTGTTGATGCCCAAGCGTAACCGCCTGGGGCAGGCCGAGCCAAGGACTTTGGGAGTGGTCGAAGGTATTTTTCGACAGTCACGTGTGAGTTTTTGCAAGCGCCGTGGTGCAGTTCACATCGGCGTGTCCTGACTACACTGCCCCGATGCTGGTGCTGGGTATCGAGTCGTCCTGCGACGAGACGGGAGTCGCGTTGGTGCAGTGCGGCGACACGCCGCAGCCGCAGTTGCTGGCGCACGCGCTCCACAGTCAAGTGGCGATGCACCACGCCTTTGGCGGCGTGGTGCCCGAACTGGCATCGCGCGACCACATCCGCCGTGTCGTGCCACTTGCACGCGAGGTGCTCGAACGGGCGCGTCTCGAACTGGGCGATGTTGACCTCGTGGCCTACACGCGGGGACCCGGCTTGGCGGGCGCCCTGTTGGTAGGCGCCGGCGTGGCCTGCGGTCTCGGGGCTGCGCTGCAACGGCCCCTTCTGGGTGTGCACCACCTTGAAGGGCACCTCCTGTCTGCGTTCCTCTCGAGCGATCCGCCGCAGTTTCCGTTCGTGGCGTTGCTCGTTTCTGGCGGGCACACGCAGCTGATGTATGCCCGCGGTGTGGGCGACTACGCATTGCTCGGCGAGACGATCGACGATGCCGCGGGTGAAGCGTTCGACAAGAGTGCCAAGCTGCTTGGTCTCGGCTATCCGGGCGGGCCTGCGCTGGCCCATCTGGCGCAGCGTGGCGATGCAGCAGGATTCGCGCTGCCGCGCCCCATGCTGCACACCCCGGATCTCGACTTCTCCTTCGCCGGCCTCAAGACCGCAGTCCTGACCCAGGTCCGGCGCAAGGAGGGCAGCGCCTGCGACGCGTGGCGTGCCGACCTCGCCGCGGCCACACAGGAGGCGATCGTCGACGTTCTGGTGTCCAAGTCGATGCGAGCGCTGCGCGATACCGGCCTATCGCGCCTCGTCGTCGCGGGTGGCGTGGGCGCCAATTCGCGACTGCGAGAACGGCTTGATGCCGCCTGCAGCCGGGCGCGCACCCGCGTCCACTATCCCGAGCTTCCATTGTGCAGCGACAACGGCGCGATGATCGCGCTGGCTGCCGCGATGCGGGTCGAGGCTGGTGTCGCATCGCCGCGACGCGACCTCACCTTCGATGTCAAGCCACGCTGGGCGATGCACGAACTGAACTCGACCGAGGACCACGGCAGTGCGGCCTGAGCCTTGCGATGTCGGCCAGGTCCGCGGCGCGACGCACGCTGCCCCGCGGGTGCGGGCGGGAATGCCAG
The DNA here is from genome assembly GCA_029884035.1 of Aquincola sp. GTDB lineage: Bacteria > Pseudomonadota > Gammaproteobacteria > Burkholderiales > Burkholderiaceae_C > CADEEN01. The sequence continues at coordinate 8,509 of JAOUIM010000019.1, forward strand.
TTCGGCCATCGGGCGCTGCGGTAGGCAGGGTGCTGGTGCTGGTCTGGCGGCATCTTCCGCCGGGGCGGGGACTTCGAAGCGGTCGATGCGGCGTTCTGCGCGCGGTCTCGAGATGCCTCACGCCAGCCGCCTGGCGCAGTGGGACGGAGCGCGCGACATGATGCGCCCAGCGATCGCTGCACTGCCCGGCTCGCAGATCCGTGAGGTCGCCAACGCCGGCATCGGCCGGCCGGGCGTGCTGGCGTTCTGGTTCGGCGAGAGCGACGAGATCACGCCCGCTGCCGTGCGCGAAGCGGCCGCCGAATCGCTCGCGCGTGGCGAGACGTTCTACTCGCACAACCTTGGGCTCATGGAACTGCGTCGGGCCATCGCCGACTACGCGAGCGGTCTGCACCGGCCGGTGGACGCCGCGCGCGTTGCCGTGACGTCCTCGGGGGTCAACGCGCTGATGCTGGCGATGCAACTGCTCGCCGGGCCCGGCGACCGAGTGGCCGTCGTCGTGCCGGTGTGGCCCAACCTGCCCGCGCAGCCCGCGATCCTGGGGGCGGACGTGCGGCGCGTGCCGTTGGTGTCAAGGCAGGGAGCCTGGACGCTCGACCTGCAGCGCCTGCTGGAGGCAGTCACGCCGACGACCCGTGTGCTCCTGGTCAACGCGCCGAACAATCCGACGGGATGGACCCTCGCACGCGAGGAACAGCAGGCGATCCTCGACCACTGCCGCCGCACGGGCACGTGGATCGTCGCCGACGAGGTCTACGAGCGGCTGTGGTATGGCGCGGTCGCACCGTCGCCCACCGAGTCCGCCACCACACGAGGGGTGAACGCAGAAGGCGCGCCGCAGCCCCAACGTGCCGCGCCGAGCTTCCTGGACCTCGCCGATCCGGACGACCGCCTCGTGGTGGCACACAGCTTCTCGAAGAGTTTCCTGATGACGGGCTGGCGGCTGGGCTGGCTGGTGCTGCCGCCGGCGTGCGTCGAGCCCATCGGCAAGCTGATCGAGTTCAACACGTCCTGCGCCCCGGTGTTCGTCCAGCGCGGTGCGCTCGCTGCCCTTGACCTGGGCGATGCATTCGTCGTGCCGTTGGTCGAGCGGCTCCGCCAGTGCCGCGACCGGCTGGTCGCGGGCCTGTCGACGCTCCCTCGGGTTCGCGTCGCCGCGCCCCATGGCGGCATGTACGCCTTCCTGCAGGTCGAGGGTCAGACCGATTCGCTCTCGTTTGCCAAACAGCTGGTGACGCGGCATGGGCTGGGTCTGGCACCCGGTGCGGCATTCGGGGCGGAGGCCGAAGGCTGGTTGCGCTGGTGCTTCGCCTCGAAGGACCCCAGCCGCCTCGAGGAGGGCCTTGCCCGGCTGGCCTGGGCTCTCGACGTATAATCCTCCGTTCTCGCGCCGGCGTGCCGGTGGGGAAAACCAGCACGGCGTGGGTCGGTTTCACCTGCGTCCGCAAGTCGAACCGGAAACCGATGGCGCCGCGCAACGTGGTGGCTGGCGGTTTCCACGAACCCGGAAACTCGCGCACATGTCGCTCAACACCACCGCAAAGGCCGAGATCGTCAAGGCCAACGCCCGAGGCGCCTCCGACACTGGCAGCCCCGAAGTGCAAGTCGCGCTGCTCACCGCACGCATCAACGAACTCACGCCGCACTTCAAGACCCACGCCAAGGACCATCACGGCCGGCGCGGGCTGTTGAAGCTCGTCAACCAGCGCAAGCGTCTTCTGACCTACCTGAAGGACAAGGATGCCGACCGCTATACCGCGCTGATCCAGAAGTTGGGTCTGAGAAAGTAGACGGGCGGTGGGGCGTCCCGCGCCCCGTCGTCGTCCCCGGAGTCCGCAAGCCCGATGCGCTGCTCATGTCATTCCAACGCCGCTCCGCCGCGAGCCGCACTGGAATGGCATCCCGCCGACGGCTCGCTGCTCCGCCACCGGGGGCATTGATCGCCCCCACCAAGCAGGAGACACCATGAGCATGTTCAACAAGGTCACGAAGACCTTCCAGTGGGGCTCGCATACGGTCACGATGGAGACGGGCGAGATTGCCCGCCAGTCCACCGGCGCCGTCGTCGTCGACATCGAGGGCACCGTGGTGCTGGCCACCGTCGTGGCACGTACCGAAGCCAAGTCCGGGCAGGATTTCTTCCCGTTGACCGTCGACTACATCGAGAAGACCTACGCAGCCGGGAAGATCCCCGGCAGCTTCTTCAAGCGCGAAGGCCGCCCGAGCGAACTCGAGACGCTGACGAGCCGCTTGATCGATCGCCCGATCCGCCCCTTGTTCCCTGACGGCTTCTTCAATGAAGTGCAGGTCGTGATCCACGTCCTGTCGCTCAATCCGGAAGTCCAGGCCGACATCGCCGCGATGATCGGCACGTCCGCCGCGCTGTCGATCTCCGGGATCCCTTTCAATGGGCCGATCGGCGCCGCGCGCGTGGGCTACGTCAACGGCGAGTACGTGTTGAACCCGGGCAAGACCCAGCTGGCCGACAGCCAGTTGGACCTGGTGGTCGCCGGAACGCAGGCTGCCGTGCTCATGGTCGAGTCCGAAGCCAACCAGCTGTCCGAGGAAGTGATGTTGGGCGCCGTGGTGTTCGGTCACGAACAGGGCAACATCGCGATCGCAGCGATCAACGAGTTGGTGCGTGACGCCGGCAAGCCCGAGTGGCAATGGCAGGCCCCGGCCAAGGACGAAGCCTTCATCGCCAAGGTGGCAGGGCTGGCCGAGGCCAAGCTGGCCGCGGCCTACCAGATCCGCAGCAAGCAGGCCCGCACGCAGGCCTGCCGCGCGGCTTACGCCGAAACCATGGCTGCGCTCAAGGTAGAAGGCGTCGAGTTCGACAGCGTCAAGGTCGAAGGCCTGCTGTTCGACATGGAAGCCAAGATCGTTCGCGGCCAGATCCTGGCTGGCGAGCCGCGCATCGACGGACGCGACACCCGCACCGTGCGCCCGATCGAGATCCGCACCGGCATCCTGCCGCGCACCCACGGCTCGGCGCTGTTCACGCGCGGCGAGACGCAGGCCGTGGTGGTGGCAACGCTGGGCACCGACCGCGATGCCCAGCGTATCGACGCGCTGGCCGGCGAGTTCGAGGAGCGCTTCATGCTCCACTACAACATGCCGCCGTTCGCCACCGGCGAGACTGGGCGCGTGGGCAGCCCGAAGCGGCGCGAGATCGGCCACGGTCGCCTTGCCAAGCGCGCGTTGGTGGCCATGCTGCCGGCCAAGGAAGACTTCCCGTACTCGATCCGCGTCGTCTCTGAGATCACCGAAAGCAATGGCTCGTCGTCGATGGCCTCGGTGTGCGGCGGCTGCCTCGCGCTGATGGACGCCGGCGTGCCGATGAAAGCGCATGTGGCTGGCATCGCGATGGGCCTGATCAAGGACGGCAACCGCTTCGCGGTGCTGACCGACATCCTGGGCGATGAGGATCACCTCGGCGACATGGACTTCAAGGTGGCGGGCACCACGGGCGGCGTGACCGCGCTGCAGATGGACATCAAGATACAGGGCATCACCAAGGAGATCATGAAGGTCGCCCTGGACCAGGCCAAGGAAGCGCGCATGCACATCCTCGGCAAGATGCAGGAAGCGGTGGGCAGCGCGAAGGCCGAGGTGAGCCAGTTCGCGCCGCGCCTGTACACGATGAAGATCAATCCGGAGAAGATCCGCGACGTGATCGGCAAGGGTGGTGCGGTGATCCGCGCATTGACCGAGGAGACCGGCTGCACGATCGACATCGCCGAGGATGGCACGATCACGATCGCGTCGGTGGATGCCGACAAGGCGGCCTACGCGAGGAAGCGCATCGAGGACATCACCGCCGAGGCGGAGGTCGGCGCAATCTACGAAGGCCCGATCACCAAGATCCTGGACTTCGGTGCACTGGTCCAGATCCTGCCCGGCAAGGATGGCCTGCTGCACATCAGCCAGATCGCGCACCAACGCGTCGAGCGTGTCGAGGACTTCCTCAAGGAGGGCCAGGTCGTCAAGGTCAAGGTGCTGGAGACGGATGACAAGGGCCGCATCAAGCTGTCGCTCAAGGCACTGCTCGACAAGCCCGAGGGCTATGTCGAGGAAGAGCGTCCGCGCCGCGAGTACGGCGATCGCGATCGCGGTCGTGGCGATCGCGGCCCGCGCCGTGATCGCAGCGATCGCCCGCCGCGCACCGAGCAGGGGGGCGAGCGCGAGCCGCGCGCCGAAGGCGAAGGCGCCGCGCCGCTGCCCGTGCCGCACGACGAACCCCAGTCCTGACGCGAGGAACGGCCGCCAGCGATGCGCGCGATCGAGATCAGCCGCTATGGCGCCCCGGAGGTGCTGCGCGAGACTTCGCGACCGGATCCGGTTCCGGGTGCGGGCGAGGTGCTGATTCGCGTCGCCGCAGCGGGCGTGAACCGACCCGACGTGCTGCAGCGCAGAGGCCTGTACCCGATGCCACCGGGCGTGTCGGACCTGCCCGGGCTCGAAGTGGCGGGCACGCTGGTTGGCGGCGACATCGCGGCCACGGGCCTGAAGCAGGGCGATCGCGTGTGCGCGCTGGTGGCCGGCGGCGGCTATGCCGAACTTTGCGCCGCGCCTGCGCCACAGGTGCTCCCGGTCCCGCATGGGCTGACCGATATCGAAGCCGCGAGCCTGCCCGAAACCTTCTTCACCGTGTGGCAGAACGTCTTCCACATCGCCGGCCTGAAAGCCGGCGAGTGGCTGCTGGTGCAGGGCGGATCGAGCGGGATCGGCGTTGCGGCCATCCAGATGGCGAAGGCTTTCGGGGCGACGGTCATCGTGACCGCGGGCAGCGCCGACAAGTGCGCCGCGTGCGTGGCGCTCGGCGCCGACCATGCGTTGAACTACCGGACGCAGGACTTCGCGGCAGAGGTCGAACGGCTGACTGCCGGGCGTGGCGTCGACGTCGTGCTCGACATGGTCGCTGGCGAGTACGTGGCACGCGAGGTGAAGTGCCTGGCCAACGACGGTCGCATCGCGATCATCGCGGTGCAAGGTGGCACGACGAGCACGGTGGATGTCGGTGCCGTGCTGCGCAAGCGCCTCGCGATCACCGGCTCGACACTGCGCCCGCGCAGCGTCGCCTACAAAGGCGAACTCGCAAGGGCACTGCGCGAGCGGGTGTGGCCGCTCGTCGAGGCCGGCCGCATCAAGCCCGTGATCCATCAGGTGTTTCCCGCGGCGCAAGCGGCCCAGGCGCATGCGCTGATGGAGGCGAGCACCCACGTGGGCAAGATCGTCCTCACATGGTGAAGAGGCCGTCATGACGCGCAAGCCACTGATCGTCGGCAACTGGAAGATGCATGGCAGCCACGCGGCCAACGCCGAACTGCTCGCGGGCATCGTGGGCGGCCGGCCGTACCTGGCCGACGTCGCGGTGTGTGTGCCGTTCCCGTACCTGTCGGAAGCGGCGGTCGCGCTGGCCGCCACCGACATCCGCTGGGGTGCGCAGGATTGCTCGGCCCACGAGCAAGGTGCCTACACCGGCGAAGTGTCCGCCGCGATGCTGCAGGAATTCGGCTGCCGCTATGTGATCGTCGGCCACAGCGAGCGCCGCCAGTACCACGCCGAGAGCGACCAGCTCGTGGCCGACAAGGCCAAGGCCGCGCTCGGCCGGGGTGTCACGCCGGTCGTGTGTGTCGGCGAGACGCTGGCGCAGCGCGAGGCGGGGCAGACCGAGGCGGTGGTCAAGCGCCAGTTGTCGGCGGTGATCCACACGCTGGCGCATTGCGCCGGCGAAATGGTCGTGGCCTATGAGCCGGTATGGGCCATCGGCACCGGAAAGACGGCCACCCCCGAGCAGGCGCAGGCGGTGCACGCGTTGCTGCGCGCCCAGCTGGCCGCGGCCACGCCCCGAGCGGCGGACATGAAGATCCTCTACGGCGGCAGTGTCAAGCCCGACAACGCGGCGCAGCTGTTCTCACAAGCCGATATCGATGGCGGCCTCGTCGGCGGGGCGTCGCTGAAGGCCGCCGACTTCGTCGCCATTTGCCGCGCGGCATCCTGAACCCCATCATCAAGCACTAGACAACAACATGCAGATCGTCTGGAACCTCGTCCTGGCCGTGCAGATCATCAGCGCGATCGCGATGATCGGCCTCGTGCTCGTGCAGCACGGCAAGGGCGCCGACATGGGCGCTTCGTTCGGCAGTGGCGCCTCGGGCAGCCTGTTCGGTGCCAGTGGCAGCGCCAATTTCCTCTCGCGCATGACCTCGGCATGCGCGACGGTGTTCTTCGCCTGCACGCTGGCTCTGGCCTATTTCGGTCACGCGGCAGCCACTCGACCCGAAAGCACGAGCGTGTTCGAGCGCGCAGGGGCGGCCGCGGCCAGTGCGCCGGCGGCCTCGGCATCGGCGCCTTTGGCCCAGATTCCGACCGCGCCGGCACCCGCGGCGAGCCCTGCGCAAGCGGCGAGCGAAGCGCCGTCGGCCCCTCAGAAACCCTGAGCTTTACCCTTTAGAATCTGCGGCTGTCCGGAGCGCCATCCTCAAGCCATCCGGATCACGGGCCTGCGAGGGCTCGGCGACCGCCGACGTGGTGAAATTGGTAGACACGCTATCTTGAGGGGGTAGTGGCGAAAGCTGTGCGAGTTCGAGTCTCGCCGTCGGCACCAGAACCGTCCTGCCACGGCTCCCCGTGAGCCCCAACCAAGACTGCGCCCCGCGAACACGACGACGACATGGACCTGCAACAGTACGTGCCCGTCATCCTGTTCATCCTCGTCGGTGTGGCCGTGGGTGTGGCGCCGCAGGTGATCGGTTTCATCTTCGGTCCCAACCGTCCCGACGCCGAGAAGAACAGCCCTTACGAGTGCGGCTTCGAGGCCTTCGAGGACGCGCGCATGAAGTTCGACGTGCGCTACTACCTGGTGGCCATCCTCTTCATCCTGTTCGACCTCGAGATCGCCTTTCTCTTTCCGTGGGCTGTGTCGCTGGCGGAGATCGGCGCGACAGGCTTCTGGGCCATGATGGTCTTCCTCGGCATCCTCGTCGTCGGCTTCGTCTACGAGTGGAAGAAGGGCGCCCTCGACTGGGAGTAAGGCACGACGATGGGCATCGAAGGCGTTCTCAAGGAAGGTGTCGCGACGACCACGCTCGATGCCGTCATCAATTGGTCGAAGACGGGATCGCTCTGGCCGATGACCTTCGGCCTGGCCTGCTGCGCGGTGGAGATGATGCACGCCGGCGCGGCGCGCTACGACATCGACCGCTTCGGCATGCTGTTCCGTCCCAGCCCGCGGCAGAGCGACCTGATGATCGTCGCCGGCACGCTGTGCAACAAGATGGCGCCGGCACTGCGCAAGGTCTACGATCAGATGGCCGAGCCGCGCTGGGTCATCAGCATGGGCTCGTGCGCCAACGGCGGCGGCTACTACCACTACAGCTATTCGGTCGTGCGTGGCTGCGACCGCATCGTGCCGGTGGACGTCTACGTGCCTGGCTGTCCGCCGACGGCCGAAGCGCTGCTGTATGGGGTGTTGCAGCTGCAGGCCAAGATCCGGCGCGAGAACACGATTGCCCGATGAACGACGCAATGGGGCTGCCTCGGTGTTCGCGCCCTCACGTGGGGCCGGCGTGTGGCGCCGTGTGGGACCGATGACCGCCAGGCTGGACGCCCTGCAGGCGGCGCTCGAGGACACACTGGGCGCCAAGGTCACGGCGCTCGTACGCGATCGCGGGGAACTCACTGTTCACGTGAAGGCGGCGGACTACCACGCAGCGGCGTTGCAGCTGCGCGACCACCCGGTGCTTGCTTTCGAGCAGCTGATCGACCTGTGCGGCCTCGACATGAGCGGCTGGAAGGACCTGCCCCACGACGGTCCGCGCTTCATCGTCGTGTCGCACCTGCTGTCCGTCTCGAAGAACTGGCGCGTGCGCCTGAAGGTCGCATGTGCCGACGACGACCTGCCGCTGGTCGCTTCGGTCACCGACGTCTGGAGCAGTGCCAACTGGTTCGAGCGCGAGGCCTTTGACCTGTACGGCATCCTGTTCGAAGGCCATGCCGACCTGCGCCGCATTCTCACCGACTACGGCTTCATCGGCCATCCGATGCGCAAGGACTTTCCGACCACGGGCCATGTGGAAATGCGCTACGACGCCGAGCGCAAGCGCGTGATCTACCAGCCGGTGACGATCGAGCCGCGCGAGATCACCCCGCGCATCGTGCGCGAGGACAACTACGGTGGACCGCACTGACCGTGGCTGAGATCAAGAACTACACGCTAAATTTCGGGCCCCAGCATCCGGCGGCGCATGGCGTGTTGCGTCTGGTGCTCGAGCTCGACGGTGAGGTGATCCAGCGTGCCGATCCGCATATCGGCCTGCTGCACCGGGCGACCGAGAAGCTGGCCGAGAGCAAGACCTTCATCCAGTCGCTGCCCTATATGGACCGGCTCGACTACGTGTCGATGATGGCCAACGAGCATGCATATTGCCTCGCGATCGAACGCCTGCTGGGCATCGAAGTGCCCGAACGCGCGCAGTACATCCGGGTCATGTTTGCCGAACTGACGCGGCTGCTCAACCACTTGCTCTGGCTGGGCGCGCACGGGTTGGACTGCGGTGCGATGAACATCCTCATCTACTGCTTCCGCGAGCGCGAGGACATCTTCGACATGTACGAAGCAGTTTCGGGTGCGCGCATGCACGCGGCGTACTTCCGGCCGGGCGGCGTCTACCGCGACCTGCCCGACTCGATGCCGCAGTACCGCGTCTCGCGCATCAAGAACGAGAAAGCGATCAAGGCGCTGAACCAGAATCGCCAGGGCTCGCTGCTCGACTTCATCGAGGACTTCTGCACGCGCTTTCCGGCCAACGTCGACGACTACGAGACACTGCTCACCGACAACCGCATCTGGAAGCAACGCACCGTGGGTATCGGCGTGGTGAGTCCGGAGCGCGCGCTCAACCTCGGATTCACCGGCCCGATGCTGCGCGGATCGGGCATCGAGTGGGACCTGCGCAAGAAGCAGCCCTACGACGTGTACGACCGCATGGACTTCGACATCCCAGTGGGCGTGAACGGCGACACCTACGACCGATACCTGGTGCGCATCGAGGAGATGCGCCAGGCCAACCGCATCGTCCGGCAGTGCGTCGAGTGGCTGCGCAAGAACCCCGGTCCGGTGATCACCGACAACCACAAGGTGGCACCACCATCGCGCGTGGACATGAAGAGCAACATGGAGGAGCTCATCCACCACTTCAAGCTCTTCACCGAAGGCTTTCACGTGCCCGAGGGCGAGGCCTACGCAGCGGTCGAGCACCCGAAGGGCGAGTTCGGCATCTACCTCGTATCCGATGGCGCCAACAAGCCCTACCGCCTGAAGATCCGCGCGCCGGGTTTCCCGCACCTGGCCGCCCTCGACGAGATGAGCCGCGGCCACATGATCGCCGACGCGGTGGCGATCATCGGCACGATGGACATCGTGTTCGGCGAGATCGACCGATGAATTACACCCTCAGCGACAACACACGTGAGCGCTTCGACCGCGAGGTCGCCAAGTACCCGCCCGACCAGAAGCAATCGGCGGTGATGGCCTGCCTGGCGATCGTGCAGCACGAGCATGGGTACGTGTCGCAGGAAGCCGAGGCCGCAGTGGCCGCGCACCTGGGCATGGCACCGATCGCGGTGCACGAGGTCACGACCTTCTACAACATGTACAACCAGCAGCCGGTCGGGCGGTTCAAGCTCAACGTCTGCACCAACCTACCCTGTGCACTGCGCAATGGTGAAGGTGCGTTGAAACACGTGTGCTCCAGACTCGGCGTCGAGCCCTACGGCACGACCGAGGACGGCGTGTTCACCGTTCAGCCCAGCGAATGCCTGGGCGCCTGCGCCGACGCGCCGGTGATGCTGGTCAACGATCGCGAGATGCTCAGCTTCATGAACGAAGAGCGGCTGGACGACCTCCTGACGACGTTGAAGGCTCACGCCAAATGAGGACGCCGGACCTTTCCCGATTCAAGGCGAGCGGTCGCGAAACCTGCTTCCACGGCCGCCACATCGGCGCGCAGATCTACGCCGGCCTGGACGGCAGCAACTGGCACATCGCCGATTATGAGGCGCGCGGCGGCTACAAGGCGCTCAGGAAGATTCTCGGCAAGGACGGCGGCGAGGGCATGACGCCGGAGCTGGTCGTCGCCGAACTCAAGACGAGCGCGCTGCGCGGGCGCGGCGGCGCCGGCTTCCCGACGGGCCTGAAGTGGAGCTTCATGCCGCGCGCTTTCCCAGGCGCGAAGTACCTGGTGTGCAACTCCGACGAGGGCGAGCCCGGCACCTGCAAGGACCGCGACCTGCTTGCCTTCAATCCGCACATGGTCATCGAGGGGATGGCGATCGCGGCGTACGCGATGGGTGTCAAGGTGGGCTACAACTACATCCACGGCGAGATCTTCGAGGTCTACGAGCGCTTCGAGGAGGCCCTCGAGGAAGCGCGCCGCGCCGGTTACCTGGGTGAAAAGGTCCTCGGGAGCGACTTCTCGTTCCAGTTGCACGCCTTCCATGGCTTCGGCGCCTACATCTGCGGAGAGGAAACGGCACTCTTGGAATCGCTCGAGGGCAAGAAGGGCCAGCCGCGTTTCAAGCCCCCGTTCCCGGCGAGCTTCGGCCTGTACGGCAAG
>JAOUIM010000316.1 GCA_029884035.1 Aquincola sp.
GGCCTGCCCAACGCGATCGCCGGCCTGTTCGAGCTCGTGCGCACCGGCGCGATGAGCATCTTCGCCTTCCTGATCATCGCGATGCTGGTCGTCGTGGTCACGTGGTTCGTGGTGTTCGTCGAGCGCGGGCAGCGCAAGATCCTGGTCAACTACGCCAAGCGCCAAGTCGGCAACAAGGTCTACGGCGGCCAGTCTTCGCACCTGCCGCTCAAGCTCAACATGAGCGGCGTGATCCCGCCGATCTTCGCCTCGTCGATCATCCTGCTGCCGGCCACCGCGGTGGGCTGGTTCGCCACCGGCGAGGGCTTCCGCTGGTTGAAGGACATCTCCGCGATGCTGTCGCCGGGCCAGCCGATCTACGTGATGCTGTACGCCGCGATGATCGTGTTCTTCTGCTTCTTCTACACCGCACTCGTCTTCAACAGCCGCGAGACCGCGGACAACCTGAAGAAGAGCGGCGCATTCATTCCCGGCATCCGCCCGGGCGACCAGACCGCCAGGCACATCGACAAGATCCTCGGGCGCCTGACGCTGGCCGGTGCGATCTACATCACCGGGGTGTGCCTGCTGCCCGAATTCCTGGTCCTGCGCTGGAACGTCCCGTTCTACTTCGGCGGCACCTCGCTGCTGATCATCGTGGTCGTCACGATGGACTTCTGGGCCCAGGTGCAGAGCTACGTGATGAGCCAGCAGTACGAGTCCTTGCTGAAAAAGGCCAATTTCAAGACCAGCTGAGGCGATGGCGAAGGACGATGTCATCCAGATGCAGGGGGAGATCCTGGAGAACCTCCCCAATGCCACGTTCCGGGTGAAGCTCGAGAACGGGCATGTGGTGCTGGGCCACATCTCCGGCAAGATGCGGATGCACTACATCCGCATCCTGCCGGGCGACAAGGTTACGGTTGAACTGACGCCCTACGACCTGACACGGGCACGCATCGTGTTCCGGGCCAAGTAAGGCACGGAAGACGGATCAAGGAGAACGAAATGAAAGTCGCCGCATCGGTCAAGAAGATGTGCCGCCACTGCAAGATCATCCGCCGCCACGGCGTCGTGCGCGTGATCTGCACCGACCCGCGTCACAAGCAGCGTCAAGGCTGAGAGTAAGGAACGAACATGGCACGCATTGCCGGCATCAACATTCCGCCGCACAAGCACGCGGAGATCGGACTCACGCACATCTACGGCATCGGCCGCACGACGGCGCAGAAGATCTGCGCCGCCGCCGGCGTCGCCAACACGAAGAAGATCAAGGACCTGAGCGACGCCGACCTCGAGAAGATCCGCGAGGAGATCGGTCGCCTGACGATCGAGGGCGACCTGCGCCGCGAGATGTCGATCAACATCAAGCGCCTGATGGACCTGGGTTGCTACCGCGGCATGCGCCACCGCCGCGGCCTGCCGGTGCGCGGCCAGCGCACCAAGACCAACGCGCGCACCCGCAAGGGCCCGCGCAAGTCGGCCGCCGCGCTGAAGAAGTAATCGCTAAAGGAACGCACCGATGGCCACCAAGGCACAACCGAACACCGCCGCACGCCGCGTCAGCAAGAAGGTTCGCAAGAACGTCTCCGACGGCATCGCGCACGTGCACGCGTCGTTCAACAACACGATCATCACGATCACCGACCGCCAGGGCAGCGCCCTGTCGTGGGCGTCCTCGGGCGGCCAGGGCTTCAAGGGCTCGCGCAAGAGCACGCCCTTCGCCGCCCAGGTGGCCGCCGAGAACGCCGGCCGTGCCGCGCAGGAGCAGGGCATCAAGACGCTGGACGTGCGCATCAAGGGCCCCGGCCCCGGCCGCGAGTCGAGCGTGCGTGCACTGGCCTCGCTGGGCATCCGCATCAACTCCATCTCCGATGTCACGCCGGTGCCGCACAACGGCTGCCGTCCGCAGAAGCGTCGAAGGATCTAACCCAGTGCGCGGACACGGCGCGCCGAAGGCAGGCCGTGTTTCCGTCCACGTTCCACGTCCGAGCGCACACAACAACATCCCGCCGGACTTGCGCGACACGAAGGTCGCGTCAGATTGAAAGAAGGAAAGCAAAGTGGCACGTTATCTCGGCCCCAAGGCCAAACTCTCCCGCCGCGAAGGCACCGACCTGTTCCTGAAGAGCGCGCGCCGCGCCATCAGCGACAAGGCCAAGTTCGAATCCAAGCCCGGCCAGCACGGCCGCACCAGCGGCTCGCGCACCAGCGACTTCGGCCTGCAGCTGCGCGAAAAGCAGAAGGTCAAGCGCATGTACGGCGTGCTCGAGCGCCAGTTCCGGCGCTACTTCGCCGAGGCCGAGCGCCGCAAGGGCAACACCGGCTCGAACCTGATGATGCTGCTCGAATCGCGGCTGGACAACGTGGTCTATCGCATGGGCTTCGGCAGCACGCGCGCCGAGGCGCGCCAGCTGGTGTCGCACCAGGGCATCACGGTCAACGGCGCGGTCGTCGACATCGCGTCGTACATGGTCAAGGCCGGCGACGTGGTCGCCGTGCGCGAGAAGGCCAAGAAGCAGCTGCGAGTGCAGGACGCGGTCAAGCTCGCCGACTCGGTGGGCATGCCGGCCTGGGTCAAGGTCGACATCGGCAAGCTCGAAGGCGTGTTCACCAAGACGCCCGACCGCGACGAGTTCGGCGCCGAGATCAACGAATCGCTGATCGTCGAGCTGTATTCACGGTAAACAAACACCAGGGCGGGATCGTGGCTTCGCCACGACCCTGTCCGTAGGTGCTCCGCCTACCGGGCGCGGTGCACCTAACTCCAGCCCGGCGTGGTCCATCAGCCTTATCGGTGTAACGAGCCGAGGGTATTGACAGGAACAAGAGACCCCATGCAAACCAATCTCCTGAAGCCCAAGTCCATCAATGTCGAGCCGCTCGGTGGCCATCGTGCCAAGGCGACGCTCGAGCCCTTCGAGCGCGGCTACGGCCACACGCTGGGCAACGCGCTGCGCCGCGTCCTGCTGTCGTCGATGGTCGGCTACGCGCCCACCGAAGTGACGATCGCCGGCGTGCTGCACGAGTACTCCACCGTCGACGGCGTGCAGGAAGACGTCGTCCACATCATGCTCAACCTCAAGGGCGTGGTCTTCCGCCTGCACAACCGCGACGAGGTCACCCTCGTGCTTCGCAAGGAAGGCGAGGGCCCGGTCACCGCGGGTGACATCCAGACCCCGCACGACGTCGAGATCATCAACCCGCAGCACGTGATCGCGCACCTGGCGCAGGGCGGCAAGCTCGACATGCAGATCAAGGTCGAGAAGGGCCGCGGCTACGTGCCGGGCAACCTGCGCCGCTTCGGCGACGAGCCCACCAAGAGCATCGGCCGCATCGTGCTCGACGCCTCGTTCGCGCCCGTGCGGCGCGTGAGCTACGCGGTCGAGAACGCGCGCGTCGAGCCGCGTCCCGCCCTCGACAAGCTCGTGATGGAGATCGAGACCAACGGCGCGATCAGCCCCGAGGAGGCGATCCGCGCCTCGGCCAAGATCCTGGTCGAGCAGCTCGCCGTGTTCGCACAGCTCGAGGGCAGCGACCTCGCCGCGTTCGACCAGCCGGTGGCCACGCGCAGCTCGCAGTTCGACCCGATCCTGCTGCGCCCGGTCGACGAGCTCGAGCTCACCGTGCGCTCGGCGAACTGCCTGAAGGCCGAGAACATCTACTACATCGGCGACCTGATCCAGCGCACCGAGACCGAGCTGCTCAAGACGCCCAACCTCGGCCGCAAGAGCCTGAACGAAATCAAGGAAGTGCTGGCCTCGCGCGGGCTCACGCTCGGCGCGCGGCTGGAGAACTGGCCCCCCCAAGGCCTCGATAAGCGATAAAGCCCGCGGACACGGCGCTCGCGCCGTGCTTCCAGTCAGCGGGCTCGCACCCGGCAGTACCTGATACGGCTGCCGGCATACAACGAAGGAACCCACCATGCGCCACCGTCACGGACTTCGAAAGCTCAACCGCACCAGCAGCCATCGCCTGGCGATGCTGCGCAACATGTGCAATTCGCTGATCACCCACGAGGCGATCAAGACCACGCTGCCCAAGGCCAAGGAACTGCGCATGGCCGTCGAGCCGCTGATCACGCTGGCCAAGGAGCCGACGCTGGCCAACAAGCGCCTGGCCTTCGACCGCACGCGCGACCGCGACGTGGTGGTCAAGCTGTTTGGCGAACTGGGGCCCCGCTACAAGGCGCGCCCGGGCGGCTACACGCGCATCCTCAAGATGGGCTTCCGCCTCGGCGACAACGCGCCGATGGCCTTCGTCGAACTGGTCGACCGGCCCGAACCGAAGGCTGAAGAAGCCAAGGTCGACGCGGTCGAGTGACCCGCCGTCAGCTATAATTTCCGGCTCTGACGCGGGGTGGAGCAGTCTGGTAGCTCGTTGGGCTCATAACCCAAAGGTCGCAAGTTCAAATCTTGCCCCCGCAACCAAATTCCCGAGTGCCCGCGCACTCCACCGAAGCCCGCCACGTGCGGGCTTCGCCGCTTCTCACTCGAGGCGGATCGATCGAACGCCCAGGGCAAAGGCCCCCGCCTGCGCGCCGGCGATCATCAATCCGACCTGACGGATGCGGCCGGGGTCGAGGCCCGGTGCATCGCCGACCTCGCGCCCGCGAAACCGCGCCTTGAAGTCGCCGATGGGCAAGCGCACCGAGACCCAACGGCCTGCTGCCGGCGTGAACGCCGCCTGGTAGCTCACGGAGT
>JAOUIM010000317.1 GCA_029884035.1 Aquincola sp.
ATCGTCAAGAAGGTCGACGCGCAGACCCGCGCCAAGACCAGCATCAACGAACTGCTGAGAACCTAGGCATGAGCAGCAATGGCGGCGGGAACATGGAGCGCGTGCTCCGCCTGATGGCGGAGAAGAACGCGTCGGACGTCTATCTGTCGGCCAACACGCCGATCCTGATCAAGATCAACGGCCAGATCCTGCAGCTGTCGGACCAGCCGCTGTCGCACACCCAGCCGCGCCAGCTTCTGTCCGAACTGCTGACGCCGCAGCAGCTCGAGGAGCTCGACGACACGGGCGAACTGAACGTCGGCGTCGGCATCGCCAAGGTCGGCAGCTTCCGCCTCTCGGCGTTCCGCCAGCGCGGCTCGATCGCCGCCGTGTTCCGCTGCATCCCGTACGTCATTCCCGCGCTCGACTCGCTGGGTTTGCCAACCAAGACCCTCGAGACCCTCGTGCTCGAGAAGCGCGGCCTGATCCTGATGGTGGGCGCCACCGGCACCGGCAAGAGCACGACACTGGCCTCGATGCTCGAGCATCGCAACCAGCAGCTCACGGGCCACATCCTGACGATCGAGGATCCGATCGAGTTCCTGTTCACCAACAAGAAGTCGGTGGTCAACCAGCGCGAGGTCGGCCGCGACACGCAGAGCCTGCAGGTGGCGCTGCGCAACGCCATGCGGCAGGCGCCGGACGTGATCCTGATCGGCGAGATCCGCGACCGCGAGACGATGACTTCGGCGATTTCCTACGCCCTGTCGGGCCACCTTGTGCTGGCCACGCTGCACGCCAACAACAGCTATCACGCGCTGGGCCGCATCCTGTCCTTCTACACGCCGGAGTCACGACCCGCCTTGCTGTCCGACCTCGCATCGGGCCTGCGCGCCATCGTGTCGCAGCGGCTCGTTCGCGCGCAGTCGGGAGGGCGGCGGCCAACGGCAGAGGTGCTGCTCAACACCAAGCTGGTTTCCGAGCTGATCGAACAGGGCGACCTGTCGGGTGTCAAGGAAGCGATGGAGAAGTCGCTCGCCGAAGGCTCGCAGACCTTCGAGGAAGATCTGGCGCGCCTGATCACCGAAGGCACGATCACGCGCGAGGAAGGCTTGTCCTACGCCGACTCGCCGACCAACCTGCTGTGGCGCCTTCAGAACCAGACCGCACCGATGTCGCGCCAGCCGCCCAAGGTCGAGGAGCCGGACCCGGCGAGCTTTTCGGAGATCGTCCTGGATGTGCGGCCCGAAGAGGTCAAGCTGCAGACTAACTTCGGACGCTTGGTCTAGGGACAGCGACAGCGCGTTGGCAGGGCCGGATCCCCGGCGGTCGCGGCGCGACCTTGGTGGCATCACAATCGCTCGGCCATGAACACTGCTCTGCAACTGGCCGAGGCGCTGGTCGCCCGGCGCTCGGTGACGCCCGACGATGCGGGTTGCCAGGACCTGATCCGCGCGCGGCTCGCGCCGCTGGGCTTCGATTGCGAGACGCTGGTCTGCGGCCCCGGGCAGTTCCGCGTCACCAACCTGTGGGCGATGCGGCGCGGCGCGCGCCCCGGTCCCACCCTCGCCTTTGCAGGCCACACCGACGTGGTGCCCACCGGGCCGCTCGCGCAGTGGACCAGCGACCCCTTCGTGCCGACCCACCGCGACGGCAAGCTCTACGGCCGCGGCGCTGCCGACATGAAGACCTCGATCGCGGCGATGGTGGCCGCCGTCGAGGCGTTCGTGAAGGCGCACGCGGACCACCGCGGCGCGATCGCCTTCCTCCTCACGAGTGACGAGGAAGGCCCCTCGGTCGACGGCACGGTGCGGCTGGTCGAGATGCTGCGCGAGCGCGGCGAACGGCTGGACATGTGCATCGTCGGCGAGCCGACCTCGGTCGACGCGCTGGGCGACACGATCAAGAACGGCCGCCGCGGCACGCTGTCGGGCAAGCTGGTGGTCAGGGGCATCCAGGGCCATGTGGCTTACCCGCAGCTGGCGCGCAACCCGATCCACCAGGTCGCACTGCCGCTGGCCGAGCTGTCGACCACCGAGTGGGACGCCGGCAACGCGCACTTCCCGCCGACCACCTTCCAGGTCTCGAATTTCCATGCCGGCACCGGCGTGGGCAATGTGATCCCCGGCGAGGCAGTGGTCGACTTCAACTTCCGCTTCTCGACCGAGAGCACGGCCGAGGGCCTGAAGCAGCGCGTGCACGCGCTGCTCGACGCGCACGGCCTGGACTACGAACTGGCTTGGACGCTCGGCGGCCAGCCCTTCCTGACGACGCCGGGCACGCTCACCGACGCGGTCGCCGCAGCGATCGAGGCCGAGTGCGGTCTGAGGCCCACGCTTTCGACGACCGGAGGAACCTCGGACGGCCGTTTCATCGCGACGATCTGCCCGCAGGTGATCGAACTCGGTCCGCGCAATGCCAGCATCCACAAGATCGACGAACACGTGGAGGCGGCCGACGTGCAGCGCCTGTCCAACATCTACCGCCGGGTGATGGAACAATTGCTGTCGTGACGACGCTGCTGGAACTGATCGAACAACAAAGCGCCCGCCTCACCCAGGCGGGCGTTTCGTTTGGGCATGGCACCGACAACGCCTTCGACGAGGCGGTGTGGCTCGCGCTGTGGAAGCTCGGCCTGCCGCTCGACGACCTGGACGGCGTCGCGCAGCGCGCACTGAGCGGCGCCGAGGTCGACGCCATCGACGCGCTGGTGGGCGAGCGCATCGCCACGCGCAAGCCGGCCGCCTACCTGACGCGCGAGGCCTGGCTTCAGGGCGTGCCCTTCCACGTCGACGAGCGCGTCATCGTGCCGCGCTCGCTGATCGCCGAGCTCATCGCGGACGGCACGCTCGACGCCTGGCTCAGCGACCGCACGCGGCGCCTGCTCGACCTGTGCACCGGCAACGGCAGCCTGGCCATACTGGCCGCGCTGGCCTGGCCCGATGTGCAGGTCGATGCCGCCGACCTCTCGGCCGATGCGCTGGCGGTCGCGCGCCTGAACGTCGAGCGCCACGGCCTGGCCGACCGCATCACGCTGCACCAGGGCGACGGGCTCGACGCGGTGCACGGCCAGCGCTACGACCTGATCCTGTGCAACCCGCCCTACGTCAACACCGAGTCGATGGCCGCGCTGCCGCCCGAGTTCCGCGCCGAGCCCGCGCTGGCGCTGGCCGGTGGGGCCGACGGCATGGACTTCATCCGCACGCTGGTCGCGCAGGCGCACGAGCACCTGGCCGATGGCGGCGTGCTGGTGATCGAGATCGGCCACGAGGCGGCGCACTTCGAACGCGCGTTTTCGCCACTGGAGTTCGCTTACCTCCCCACCAGCGCTGGCGACGACCAGGTGGTCCTGCTGACGAAAGAACAGCTGGCGTGATCACCGTCCGCAACATCACCCTGCGCCGCGGTGCCAAGGTCGTGCTCGGAGGCGCGAGCTTCACGCTCAACCCGGGCGAGAAGGCGGGCCTGGTCGGCCGCAACGGCGCCGGCAAGTCGAGCCTGTTCGCGCTGCTCACCGACCGCCTGCATGCCGACGCCGGCGACGTGGAACTGCCGCCGCGCTGGCGCATCGGCGAGGTGGCACAGCACATGCCCGAGACCGAACAGGGCGCCACCGATTACGTGCTCGACGGCGACCTGCCGCTCGTGGCGGCGAAGGCCGAACTCGCCGCCGCCGACGCCGCGCACGACGGCGAGGCGATGGCGCACGCGCACCTGGCGCTGGAGGAAGCCGGCGCCTTCGATGCGCGCGCCCGCGCCCAGGCGCTGCTGCTCGGCCTGGGCTTCAAGACGACGCAGCTCGACGCGCCTGTGAACAGCTTCTCCGGCGGCTGGCGCATGCGGCTGCAGCTGGCGCGCGCGCTGATGTGCCCGGCCGACCTGCTGCTGCTCGACGAGCCCACCAACCACCTCGACCTCGACGCGCTGGTCTGGCTCGAAGCCTGGCTGCAGCGCTTTGCCGGCACGCTGGTGGTGATCAGCCACGACCGCGAGTTCCTCGATGCGGTGACCAAGGTCACGCTGCACGTGGACCACCAGACCGTCACGCGATACGGCGCCAACTACTCGGGCTTCGAAGAGATGCGCGCAGAGCGCATGAGCCAGCAGGCGCAGGCCTTCGCCAAGCAGCAGGAACGGATCGCCCACCTGCAGAAGTTCATCGACCGCTTCAAGGCCAAGGCGACCAAGGCCAAGCAGGCGCAAAGCCGCGTAAAGGCGCTGGCGCGCATGGAGAAGCTCGCCCCGGTGCTGACCGAGAGCGAGTTCGACTTCGAGTTCCGCGAGCCGGCCAACCTGCCCAACCCGATGCTGGTGCTCGACGGCGTGTCGTGCGGCTACGGGTCGACGCCGATCGTCAACAACGTCAACCGCACGGTGCTCGCCGGCCAGCGCATCGGCATCCTGGGCGCCAACGGCCAGGGCAAGTCCACACTGGTCAAGACCATCGCGCGTGCCCTGCCCGCGCTCGGCGGCCGCATCACCGAGGGCAAGGGCCTGCAGATCGGCTACTTCGCGCAGCAGGAGATGGACCTGCTGACCGAAGACGACACGCCGCTGCAACGCATGACACGTCTGGCGCGCGAGGTGTCGCCCAACGCGCGCGAGCAGGAACTGCGCAACTTCCTCGGCCAGTTCAACTTCGGCGGCGACATGGTGCACCAGAAGGTGGGCA
>JAOUIM010000318.1 GCA_029884035.1 Aquincola sp.
GCACCGCGCCGATCACCAGCAGCACACCGCGCCAGGGCAAGACGGCCTGCAGCATCGCGATCGCAGGAAACGCGAGCGTGCTCGCGAAGCCGCCGACCAGCGTGAGCGTGGTCACCGCTTCGCGAAAACGCGACGGATAGCGGTGCGTGACGACCGCGAAGGCCGGCTCGTACAGCGACATCGACAGCGCCACGCCGATCACCGACCACGCCGTGTACAGCATCCACGGTGCGGTCGCGGCGGCCCAGAGCGCGAAGCCCAGGCCGCCGAGGGCCGGGCCGGCGGTCAGCACAAGGCGGCCGCGGCCGCGATCGATCGCCGAGCCGACCGCGAAGCTCAGTGTGGCCGACAGTGCCAGCCCGGTGGTGTACGCGCCCATCACGAGCGGCTTGCTCCAGCCGAGCTCGCGCTGCATCGGCAGCACGAACGCGGTGAACGCGTAGTACATCGCCGCCCAGTTGACGATCTGGCCGACCGACAACGCGGCGAGCGTGGCGCGGTAGCCGGACGCGGTATCGGTGAGAGCGGGCATGAATCGGTCGATTATCTGGCGGCCCCGCAGCCTGCAGCCACGATGCACCGGCGCCGAACGCCCGTGCTAAAACCCGCCTGTGCACGGGAGCCGGCATGGATCTGAACTTCACCCCTGAGGAAACGGCGTTTCGCCAGCAGATCCGCGACTGGGTGGCCGCGAACTTGCCGGCCGACATCAGCCACAAGGTGCACCACGCGCTGCATCTCTCGCGCGACGACATGCAGCGCTGGGCGAAGATCCTCGGCAAGCAAGGCTGGCTCGGCTGGGGCTGGCCCAAGGAGCATGGCGGCCCGGGCTGGAACGCGGTGCAGCGCCACCTGTTCGAAGAGGAATGCGCGCTGGCCGGCGCGCCGCGCGTGGTGCCGTTCGGACCGATCATGGTCGCGCCGGTGATCATGGCGTTCGGCACGCCCGAGCAGCAGCGCCGTTTCCTGCCCGGCATCGCCAGCGGCGAGGTGTGGTGGAGCCAGGGCTACAGCGAGCCGGGGTCCGGTTCGGATCTCGCATCGCTCAAGTGCCGCGCCGAGCGCCGCGGCGACTACTACATCGTCAACGGCCAGAAGACCTGGACCACGCTGGGCCAGTACGGCGAGTGGATCTTCTGCCTCGTGCGCACCAGCAACGAAGGCAAGCCGCAGACCGGCATCAGCTTCCTGCTGATCGACATGAAGACGCCGGGCGTCTCGGTGCGGCCGATCATCATGCTCGACGGCGGCCAAGAGGTGAACGAGGTCTGGTTCGACAACGTCGAGGTGCCGGCTGACCAGCTGATCGGCGAAGAGAACAAGGGCTGGACCTACGCCAAGTACCTGCTCAGCCACGAACGCACCAACATCGCCGACGTCAACCGCGCCAAGCGCGAGCTCGAGCGGCTCAAACGCATCGCCAAGGCCGAAGGGCTGTGGGACGACCGGCGCTTTCGCGACCAGATCGCGCTGCTCGAGGTCGACATCGTCGCGCTCGAGATGATGGTGCTTCGCGTGTTGTCGGCCGAGACCAGCGGCAAGCAGAGCCTCGACGTGGCCGGCCTGCTGAAGATCCGCGGCAGCGAGATCCAGCAGCGCTACAGCGAGCTGATGATGCTGGCCGCCGGTCCGTTCGCCCTGCCCTTCATCCGCGAGGCGATGGAAGCCGGTTGGCAGGGCGACCATGTCGGCGCCGCGCACTGCGCGCCGCTCGCATCGACGTACTTCAACTACCGCAAGACGACGATCTACGGCGGCAGCAACGAAGTGCAGCGCAATATCGTGGCTCAGACGGTGCTCGGGTCATGAGAGAGCGCCGTCTTCGCTGCGCGAACAGGATCGCTCCCCCTGGCCCCCTCCGAGAGGGGGTACCAGTCAGACCGAGGAAATGGAGGCGGCCGTGAACTTCGATTTCTCCGACGATCAAGTCGCACTGCGCGACGCGGTCGCGCGCTGGGTCGAGCGGGATTTCGGCTTCGAGCGCCGCCACGCGCTCGCGAAGAAGGGTGGCGCCACGCGCGACGTCTTTCGCGAGCTGGTCGACCTCGGGCTGGCCGGTCTCACGGTCGATCCATCGCACGGCGGCATGGGGTTCGGTGCGGTCGAAGCGATGGTGGTGATGGAGGAACTCGGCCGCGGCCTCGTCAATGCGCCGTACGCCGCCGCGTGCCTGGTCGCTCCGGCGCTGCTGGCCGGGGGAGACGCGGCGGTCACCGCACCCTGGCTCGCGCGCATCGCCGACGGCTCGGCGCTCATCGTGCCCGCACTGCAGGAACAGGGTGCGCGCTACCGGCACGACGCGGTGGCCACCACGGCAGCGCAGCAGGCGGGCGGTTGGGCGCTCGCCGGCACCAAGCACCTGGCCCCCGCGGGCGACGAAGCCGACGCGTACATCGTTCCCGCGCGCATGGGTCCCCACGCGGTTGCACCGATCGGCCTGTTCATCGTCGAGCGTGCGCGCTGCCGGGTGCGTGCCTATCCAACAGCCGACGGGGCGCGCGCAGCCAGCGTGACGCTCGCCGCTTCGCCGGCGCAGCTCGTGCAATCCGATGCGCTGGGCGCGATCGAGCGCGCGGCCGACGTCGGCATCGCGGCGGCCTGTGCCGAAGGCGTCGGCGCGATGGACCGGCTGGTGGCGATGACCGTCGAGTACATGAACACGCGCAAGCAGTTCGGCGTGCCGATCGCCAGCTTCCAGGCCCTGCGCCATCGGATGGCCGACGTCAAGATGGCGCTCGAGCTGGCGCGCTCGATGAGCTACTACGCCAGCCTGAAGCTCGGTGAGCCCGCGCCGCAGCGCCGTCGTGCGCTGTCGCAGGCCAAGGTGCAGCTCGGGCAGTCGATGCGATTCGTCGGCCAGCAGTGCATCCAGCTGCATGGCGGCATCGGCGTGACCGACGAGTGCGCCGCCAGCCACTACTTCAAGCGCCTGACGATGCTCGAATTCGCTTTCGGCGACACGCTGCATCACGTCGGCGAGGTGAGCGAGCGCATGGCCGACACCGCGGGCGTCTTCGCCTGACGAGCACATGAACGAGCTGCACGACGCCATCACCGACGTGGCCGGCCTGTCGGTTGGCCACTTCACGCTCGCCGAGCGCGCGACCGGGTGCACCGTCGTGCTGTGCCCCGACGGTGCGGTGGCCGGTGTCGACGTTCGCGGCGGCGCGCCCGGCACGCGCGAAACCGACCTGCTGCGCCCGGAGAACCTGGTCGATCGGGTACACGCGGTGCTGCTGACCGGCGGCAGCGCGTTCGGGCTCGACGCCGCCGCCGGCGTGATGCGCTGGCTCGAGGAGCATGGCCACGGGTTTCCAGTCGGTGCGGTGCGCGTGCCGATCGTGCCCGCCGCGGTGTTGTTCGACCTCTGGCACGGCGATGCGCGCATCCGCCCCGATGCCGCCGCCGGCCACGCCGCCTGCGTGGCCGCCTCGAACGCCCGGCCCGCGCAGGGCAGCGTTGGCGCCGGCGCGGGTGCCACCGTGGGCAAGCTGTTCGGCATCGAGCGCGCAATGAAAGGCGGCATCGGCACGGCCTCGGTGCACGTGGGCGGCATCACGGTGGGCGCCCTCATTGCTGTGAATGCGACCGGCGACGTGTTCGACCCGCAGGACGGCGAACTTGTCGCCGGGGCGCGCAAGGGCGCGACAAGCCACGCCTTCATGCGCAGCGCCGAGGCCCTGCTGCGCGGTGAGCTGCCCGAGCGGCTGCAAGCGGGCGCCGCCACGACGATCGGCGTGATCGCCACCGACGCAGCGCTCGACAAGGCGCAGTGCGCCAAACTCGCCGCGATGGCGCACGATGGCCTGGCGCGCACCATCGTGCCGGCACACACGCCTTTCGACGGTGACACGCTGTTCGCACTGGCCACCGGCTCGGCAGGCCGCAGCATCTCGCTCGTGCTCCTTGGCACGATGGCCGTCGAAGCTGCCGCACGCGCAGTCGTGCACGCGGTTCGGCATGCCACGGCACTGCCCGGCTGCCCCGCCGCTCGCGACCGCGGGTCCGCGATGTAACCGGCGGCGACGGCGCGCCTCGCGCGGCGCACTGTGAGATCGTTCACGGCGGCGCTCGCCGCTCGCCGACACGTGATTTCGCTCACGCACCGAATTCACGCGGATCGCCCCTTCGCCCCCCCGCTGTCGGGCTGTCGTTCCTAGTATTCGTTGCGTCTGCTTACACCCCATTACGTGCGGTAGCAGCGTGCCGAATCGGCAACGAGAACAGCAAGGCACAGGGAGCCCGACGATGAACCACCTGACGCGATTCACCGTACTCATCGAAAGGCGCATCGCGCCCCGGATCCTGCTGATGAGCCTGCTGTTGCTGCTGGGCGCAGCGCTGTTCGGTGGCCAGCGCGTCGCCGCGGCGCCGGGCAAGGGCAACGGCAGCGGCCAGGCCAACAAGGTCGCTCGCGAACTGCAGGACGCGCTCGGCGCCCCGACGGCACCCAAGGCCCGGTGGGTGCGCGACGTCAAAGGCCAGCGCCATGTGCAGGTCGTGATCCACAGCAACGACAGCGACGACGAGATGACCAACCTGCGCGCGGCGGTCGCCGCGGCCGGCGGGTCGGCGCATGTGCGCATGCCCGGCCTGCGCATGCTCACCGCCACCGTGCCCGCCAGCCAGGTCGCTGCGCTGGCCGCGCG
>JAOUIM010000319.1 GCA_029884035.1 Aquincola sp.
CCAAGGACGCCAACACCGTGGACGTCGAAGCCAAGACCAAGACATGACGACCCCTTGCCCGTTGGCGCGGGCACTTCCCCGAGTGGAGCGCTCGGGCCGACTCTGGGGAGCGGTCTGGCGCTGGCCTGAGTCGCGCTGAGTCCAGCCAAGGCCGGCGGACCCATGATCGACTTCGGTTTCGACAAGATCGCACTGATCGGCGCGGTGGCGCTCATCGTCATCGGCCCCGAGAAGCTGCCTCGGGTGGCGCGCACGGTCGGACACATGATCGGCAAGGCCCAGCGCTACGTGGCCGACGTCAAGGCCGAGGTGAATCGTTCGATCGAACTGGAAGAACTGCAGAAGATGAAGACGCAGTTCGAGACTGCGGCGCGCGATGTCGAGCAGACCGTGAATACCGAAATGCGCTCGGCCACCAGCGATCTCGAGAGCCAGTGGAAGGCCGGTGATGCCGACTCCGCGTCGGCCGCTTCAGCGCTCGAAGGCCTGGCGACGCCGCTGCCCGAGTACCGACACCCGAAGAAGAACTGGCGCCTGAAGCGCGGCGCGATGCCTGCCTGGTACAAGCAGCGGGCCGGTATCCGCACCAAGGCGCTGTCGGGGGCCGCGCGCGTGGCGCGATATCGGCCCAAGCCGCTCGCGCGATGAGTGCCCCGGACGACAAGGACGACGAACTCGCCGGCACCGAGCAGCCGTTCGTCTCGCACCTGATCGAGTTGCGCGACCGCCTGGTGCGCGCGCTGATCGCGGTGGGCGTCGTGTTCGGCGGCCTGTGCCTGTGGCCTGGCCCCGCCGGCCTGTACGACCTGATGGCCGCGCCGCTGGTGGCCCATCTGCCGAAGGGCACGACGCTGATCGCCACCAGCGTGATCTCGCCTTTCCTGGTGCCGTTGAAGATCACCCTGATCGCCGCGCTGCTGGTGGCGTTGCCTGTCGTGCTGTACCAGCTCTGGGCGTTCATCGCGCCGGGCCTGTACCGGCACGAGAAGACGCTGGTCCTTCCGCTTGTGATCTCCTCGACGATCCTGTTCTTCGTCGGCGTGGCGTTCTGCTACTTCTTCGTCTTCGGCCAGGTCTTCAGGTTCATCCAGCAGTTCGCGCCCAAGAGCATCACCGCGGCGCCGGACATCGAGGCCTACCTGAGCTTCGTGCTGACGATGTTCATCGCGTTCGGTGCCGCCTTCGAGGTGCCGGTCGCGGTCGTGGTGCTGGCGCGCATGGGCCTCGTGGGCATCGACAAGCTCAAGGCCTTCCGCGGCTACTTCATCGTGCTGGCCTTCATCGTCGCGGCGATCGTGACCCCTCCCGACGTGGTGTCGCAGCTTGCGCTCGCGATCCCGATGTGCATCCTCTACGAGATCGGCATCTGGTCGGCGGCGCTGTTCATCAGACACACCAAGGCGCCCGAGGCTGAAGGCGAGAAGGCCGCCTGAGTCCCGGCGCCGCGCCGCCGGGACTCAGCGCGCCGCCTTCACCGCCGCATAACGCGCCAGGGTCTTGGTGCGCGCCACGTCGTGCTGCACGACGGGCATCGGATAGTCGCGCCCGATCTCGATGCCCGCCGCGGCGAGATCGACGGGGCGCGCGAGCCACGGCGCGTGGATCAGCTTGTCGGGCAGAGTGGCGAGCTGAGGCAGGTAGCGGCGGATGAACTTGCCCTGCGGGTCGAACTTCTCGCTCTGTGCAACCGGGTTGAAGATGCGGAAGTACGGCTGCGCATCGCAGCCGGTCGATGCGGCCCACTGCCAGCCGCCGTTGTTGGCAGCGAGGTCGAAGTCATTGAGGTGGGTCGCGAAGTAGGCCTCTCCGCGGCGCCAGTCCAGCCCGAGGTCCTTGGTCAGGAAGCTGGCGACCACCATTCGCAGCCGGTTGTGCATGTAGCCGGTCTGGTTGATCTGGTGCATCGCCGCGTCCACCAGCGGGTAGCCGGTGCGACCCTCGCACCAGGCCGCGAAGTGGGCGTCGGCGTGCTTGCCGTGCTCCCAGCGGATCGCGTCGTACTCGCGCTTGAAGGCGTGGCCGGCCACGTGCGGATGGTGGTGCAGCACCTGGTGGTAGAAGTCGCGCCAGACCAGTTCCGATAGCCAGACCTCCGCGCCGCGCGAGCCACCCTGCATGCGCTCCCAGGCCTCGCGCGCGAGGCGGCGGATCGATACCGTGCCGAAGCGCAGGTGCATCGACAGATAGCTGGGCCCCTTGACGGCCGGGAAGTCGCGCGTGTCGGCATAGTCGTCGATGCGCTCGAGGAAGTCGGCGAGCAGATCGCGGGCCCCCGCCGCGCCGGTCGGCAGCTTGAGCTCATGCAGGTTGGTCGGCTCGAAATCGATGTCCGACAGGCGCGGCACGCTGCTGCGCATGGCTTCGGGCCGCGGCGCCAGCGCTGCGGCATGGCGCTCGACCGGATAAGCCTTGACGTAGTACGGCTCGAGGCGCCGCAGCCACGCGCTCTTGTACGGCGTGAAGACGCTGAACGGCCCGCCCGCCTGGGTCATGACCTCGCTGCGCTCGAAGACGACGTGGTCCTTGCTCGTATGCAGTGCCACGCCCTCGGCGGCAAGCGCGCCGCGCACCTGCGCGTCGCGCTCGAGCGCATAGGGATCGTCGTCGTGGTTGGCGTAGACGGCCTGCACGCCCAGCTCGGCCGCGAGGCGCGGCAACTCCTGCACCGCAACGCCATGGCGCACGATCAGGCCCGCGCCGTCGACGCCGTGGCTTTGCGCGAGCGCGGCAAGCGCGGCATCGACGGCCGCCAGGCTGTCGCGGATGAACTCGACGCGGCGGTCGGCGCGCGGCAGCGTATCGAGGATCGTTCGGTCGAAAACGAAAGCACACCACACCTGGCGTGCCCCCGTGAGTGCGTGGTACAGCGCCGCGTGGTCGTCGGTGCGCAGGTCGCGGCGCAGCCACACGAGCGCCCGCCCCAGCGGTCTGTCGTGCGGGGCGGCGCGTCCGTGCTGCATGGGGCGCGAGCTTATCGGCTCATGCCCCTCCCGACGCGGGCGCTGGGAAACGGGGTTACACGGGGGCACGGGGGGCAGGCGCCCTCGCGGCGCGCGGTGATCGCCGGGCGCCGCGCTGTCCGGAGACAGCCCGACACCCCAAATCGGGCGTCGGCGATCGTGAGAATTGTTGACTGGCCTGGGGGGCGCGCCCACTAGAATCGACTGCCATGTCGGGCGACGGCCGCATCAACCTCACCAACCAGTTCCTGATTGCCATGCCGGGCATGGTCGATCCGAACTTTGCCGGCTCGGTCGTCTACCTGTGCGAGCACACCGACAAGGGCGCGCTGGGCCTGGTCATCAACAAGCCAGTGGACATCAAGCTGAAGAATCTCTTCGAGAAGGTCGAACTGAGTCTGACACGCGAGGACATCGCGGACGCGCCGGTGTATTTCGGCGGGCCGGTCCAGACCGAGCGGGGTTTCGTGCTTCACGAACGCATTCAGGGCGAGGGTGCCGAGGGCAGTCCCTACAGTTCGACGCTCGCCATCCCCGGCGCGCCCTTGGACATGACGACCAGCAAGGACGTGCTCGAGGCGCTGGCCGAGGGCTCGGGTCCCAAGAGGCTGCTGGTCACTCTCGGCTACAGCGGCTGGGGTGCCGGCCAGCTCGAGGACGAGCTTTCGCGCAACGGCTGGCTTACCGTCGACGCCGACCCGAGCGTGATCTTCGATACGCCGATCGACCAGCGTTACGAAAGGGCGTTGTCGCTTCTGGGGTTCGACCCGCAGATGCTGAGCCAGGAGGCCGGGCACGCTTGAGCGCCGCACTGCCGCCGCGAAGGGCGTCGACCGCTCTGGGCGCGACGGCCCGGGAAGCCTGCGGGGCCGCGTGAGCGTTCCGGCGCGCGACACACCCTCGCCGCCGCGGACTTTGCTTTCCTTCGACTTCGGCGTACGCCGGGTCGGCGTGGCCAGCGGCAACACGCTGACCGGTACGGCCACGCCGCTGGCGACCCTGTCGGACTCCGGCAGCGCGCGTCTCGATGCCATCGCCAGGCTCATCGCCGATTGGCAGCCTGCCGCGCTGGTGGTCGGCGTGCCACGCCACCCCGACGGTGCGCCGCACGACAATACGCACCGCGCACAGCGTTTCGCGCGCCAGCTGGTCGGTCGGTTCGGCCTGCCCGTGCACGAGGTCGACGAACGCTACACGACGACCGAGGCGCACGCGCTGGGCGCGCGCGATGCCGACGCTGCGGCGGCGGCGCTGATCCTGGAGCAATTCCTGCGAGAGTCGATGCCACGATGACGACCGACCTGACCCTCGACGCCGAAGCGCTGTACGCCGCGCTGCGCGATGGCGTTCGCCGCCTGCTGGCCGACCAGCACGATGCGGTGCTGGTGGGCATCTGGTCGGGGGGTGCCTGGCTGGCCGAGCGGCTGCAGGCCGACCTCGGGCTCGCGGGCGAGGCCGGCGTGATCACGAGCACGCTGCATCGGGACGACTTCGCCGAACGTGGCCTCGCGGCAGACCGTGGCAGCACGAAGCTGCCCTTCGCGGTGGACGGTCAGCGCATCGTTTTGATCGATGACGTGCTCAATACCGGGCGCACGATCCGCGCGGTGCTCAACGAGCTCTACGATTTCGGCCGCCCGGCGAGCGTCACGCTCGCGGTGCTGGTGGATCGCGGTGGGCGC
>JAOUIM010000320.1 GCA_029884035.1 Aquincola sp.
TCCCAAGGTTCTTGGGGCCATGGCGGCGCGGCGCACGCGGTTTGTCGAGGGACCAGGCGGGCTCATCGGTGCTCGGCCGGCGAGTGTAGACAGTGGGCGCCCCCAAGAACCTTGGGACCGCACCGCGGTGGCGGGCCGGCGGCGCTAGAACTGCCCCATCTGGTATCGCTTGCCGAGCACGTCCTGCATCGTCGCTACCAGATGGAATGCGTCCTTGAGGTGAGTGCGCTCGAAGTTCGACAACTCGGCGGGGGCGAGCAGGTTGTCGACCGGCTCCCCGGCATCGATCTGGCGCACCTGGTGGCGGATGCGCATCTGCGCGAGGTACTCCATCGCATCCCTGAGGTCGCGCGAGCCCTGCTCGCTCACCTCGTGGCCCTGCGCGGCGACGTCCAGGCGGTCGAAGGTATTGACCAGCAGGTGGCCGCCCGCCAGCGCGTAGATGCGCGCCAGGTCGATGATCGGAACGATGCCGTGCATCTTGAGATCGATCTTGCCGCGGTGCTTGCCTGCACGCGGCGTGCTGATGCGGCCGAACAGGTCCAGCGGGGGACGGCGGCCGAGCGCATTGCGCACCATGTTGGCGAGGAACACGCTGTTGCTGCGTGTGAGCTGCAACGCCTCGGTGTAGACCTCGTCGAACAGCCGTGCGCTGCCGTGCACCGCTCGCAGGTCGAAGAAGACGCCCGTGTGCATCAGTGCGGCAGGATCCGGCTGCTCGATCCAGCCGCGGAAGTACGCCTTCCATTGCCGCAGCGGCTGCCGCCAGGCATCGGTCATCGCCATCATGTCGCCTGGGCAGAAGACGTAGCCGCAGGCGTCCAGGCCGCTGCACACCCAGCGCGAGAGTGCCTCGAAATAGGGCCCGTGCTGCGCCGGATCGAATCGATCGTCCAGGATCAGGCAGTTGTCCTGGTCGCTCTTGGCGGTCTGTTCGGCACGCGCCTGCGATCCGGCAGCCACCCACACGTACTCGATCGGCGCAGGACCGAGCCGCGATTCGGCCAGTTGCAGCAGCCGGATCGTCAGCGTGTCGGTGATCGCGGTGATGACGTGCCCGGTCGCGTAGGCGGTGGCGTCTGCGGCGGCCAGGTTGCGCTGCAACTGCCTGATCCGAGCGCTGGCGCGAGCGAGACCCTCGACATCTTGCTGGGCATGGATCTCGCCGGCCAGCATCACCGCCGACGTGCTCTGCTGCGCGGCCAGGTCCGTGGCCGTGATCATGCCCGCGACCTTCGTGCCGTCCATGACCGGCACGTGGTGCACGTCGTGCCTGGCCATCAGCAGCAGCGCCTCGAACGCGGTGGCGCGCAGCGGCACCGTCAACGCCGCGATCGTGGCGATCTCGCTGACGGGCCGGTCGCTGCCGAGTCCGGCAGCGAGCACCCGGTTGCGAAGATCCCTGTCCGTGACGATGCCGACGAGGTGCCCGCCGTCGAGCAGCATCAACGACGAGACGCCTTGTTCACGCATGAGCGCGGCTGCTTCGCGAATCGAAGCCGTCGGCGGCACGGTCACCGGCGCGCGCCGCATCAGCGTGCGCAAGGGCGTCGTGATCAACGCGTCGTGCGGGTCGATCGCTTGCAGCGCGCGCCGGGTCGACGACCGTGCCGAGGACGTGCGCCGCGCAACAGCACCTTCTGCTGCAGTGGATTCGCTCATGACTCAGATGCTCCGATGGGGTCGGCCTCGCGAGCCGATGCTGGCGGCAGGGCCGCAGGTCACGGCGTCAGGCGGCGCACGACGCGGCGCCGTTGAGCTTTTTTGGAACTGACGGATCGTGGCAGCGAACACACGCCTTCCATCCGGGGTAACCCTGTCCAACCGCCGAACGCACGCTTGGTGAAAGAACTGACCCGCGGTCGATCATTCTCACGTAAGAATACATTGCTACAAAAGTGCATCCAAGCATCCTGAACGCAATTCCAACGTGCAGAGGAGAGAGCGATGAAGCATGACTCACAGGGCTACTGGCAAGCCACACTAGGCTTGCTGACCAAGGTCCTGATCATCTGGTTCCTGGTCTCGTTCGGCGCCGGCATCCTGTTCGCCGACCTGCTCAACGGCATCCACCTCGGGGGCTACCCACTGGGCTTCTGGTTCGCGCAGCAGGGCTCGATCTATGTCTTCATCGCGCTGATCTTCTGGTACGCCAAGAAGATGGGCGAGATCGACCGCCGCTTCGACGTGCACGAGGACTGAGGTGACCATGGACCTTCAAACCACCATCTACCTCGTCGTCGGCGCGAGCTTCGCGCTGTACATCGGCATCGCCATCTGGTCGCGCGCGGGCTCCACCAGCGAGTTCTACGTTGCGGGCAGCGGCGTCAACCCCGTGATGAACGGCATGGCCACCGCGGCCGACTGGATGAGCGCCGCATCGTTCATCTCGATGGCCGGCCTGATCTCCAACATGGGCTACGGCGGCGGCCTGTTCCTGATGGGCTGGACCGGCGGTTACGTGCTGCTGGCGATGCTGCTGGCACCCTACCTGCGCAAGTTCGGCAAGTTCACGGTGCCGCAGTTCATCGGCGACCGCTTCTATTCGAAGTCGGCCTCGACGGTCGCGGTGCTGTGCCTGCTGGTCGCGTCGCTGACCTACATCATCGGCCAGATGACCGGCGTGGGCGTGGCGTTCTCGCGCTTCCTGGGCGTCTCCAGCGACGTGGGCATCTACGTCGGCATGGGCATCGTGTTCCTGTATGCGGTGTTCGGCGGCATGAAGGGGATCACCTACACGCAGGTGGCGCAGTACGTGGTGCTGATCCTGGCCTACACGATCCCGGCGATCTTCATCTCGCTGCAGCTCACCGGCAACCCGATCCCGCAGCTCGGCCTCGGCTCGAACCTGTCGGGGCAGGACATTTCGCTGCTGGCCAAGCTCGACCAGGTGGTCACCGAACTCGGCTTCGGCAAGTACACGACCTCGCTGCCGGGCAGCACCCTGAACATGTTCGTCTACACGATGTCGCTGATGATCGGCACCGCCGGCCTGCCGCACGTGATCATGCGATTCTTCACCGTGCCCAAGGTCTCCGATGCACGCCTGTCGGCCGGCTGGGCACTCGTCTTCATCGCGATCCTGTACACCACGGCCCCGGCCGTGGCCGCGATGGCCAAGACGAACCTGGTCCGCACGATCACGCCGGGCGTGGTGCTGGGCAAGGCCGATCCGTTCGCGGCCGACGCGGCGATCAAGTACGACGAGCGTCCCGACTGGATGAAGCGCTGGGAGAAGACCGGGCTGCTGAAGTTCACCGACAAGAATGGCGACGGCCGCATCCAGTACTACAACGACGCGACCAAGAGCGCCGATATCAAGGCCAAGATGGACGCCGCCGGCTGGAAGGGCAACGAACTGTCGGTCAACGCCGACATCATCGTGCTGGCCAATCCCGAGATCGCGCTGTTGCCCAACTGGGTGATCGCACTGGTGGCCGCGGGTGGCCTCGCGGCGGCGCTGTCGACGGCGGCGGGCCTGCTGATGGCGATCTCGGCAGCGATCTCGCACGATCTCGTCAAGGGCATTTTCAAGCCCGACATCAGCGAGAAGGGCGAGTTGATGGCCGGCAAGATTGCGATGGCGCTGTCCATCGTGGTGGCCGGCTATCTGGGGTTGAACCCGCCGGGCTTCGCGGCCGGCACGGTGGCGCTGGCCTTCGGCATTGCCGCCTCGTCGCTGTTCCCCGCCATCATGATGGGCATCTTCAGCAAGAAGATGAACAAGGAAGGCGCCATCGCCGGCATGCTGTCGGGCCTGTTCATCACGCTGTTCTACGTGTTCGCCCACAAGGGGATCTTCTTCATCAAGGGCACCGAGTACCTGGGCGTGATCGGCGGCGCGAACAGCTTCTTCGGCATCACGCCGGAAGCCTTCGGCGCGATCGGCGCGCTGGTGAACTTCGCCGTCGCGTTCCTGGTCGACAAGGTCACCAAGGAGCCGCCCGAGCACATCCAGCACATGGTCGAGGCGGTGCGGATTCCGCGCGGCTCCAAGGCGGTCGATGGTGCGCATTGACGGTCTAGCGATCCCGGCCTAGCGTCCGGGTTGCACACTGCGGGGCCCTGCCAGCGATGCCGGCAGGGCCCCATTTCTTGCGGAGTCGCCCATGCCGTTCGACGTCAGCCTCGCGCTGACCTGGATCCTCTTCCTCGCGCTCTTCCCGATGGCCTTCGTGTGGCTGAGGCGGGCGTGGCGCATCCTCGTGCGGCGCGACTTCTCGCAGGTTGCGCTCAAGCGCGGCGAACCGCCGCCCGACGCGCAGCGCTGGGCACCCTACGAGATGGTGCTCAACGGGGTGGCCGGCATCGTGCTGGCCTACGTGATCGTCGCCGTGCTACTGACCGGCCTGCCGTATGCCGAGTGGACCGCAATCGCGGGGTCGACGATCTGGTGCAAGCTGTTCGCAGGCTTCGCTCTGGGGCGTCACGCCCACGCCGCCGCCGCGCGCACCAAGCACTGACGAGCCCAGGTGTCATCGCGCGCCCCGCGCCGCGGGTGCAGTCCCGGCCGCGAGCGATCGTTGTCGGCGGCCGATTGCGCCGAGTCACTTACCACCGTTGTTTTTTGCGGGGCGCTGTTTGATGTGGG
>JAOUIM010000321.1 GCA_029884035.1 Aquincola sp.
AGGCGCGCCGCGTCGACCGCGCGGGGTGCCGCCTGCTGCAGGGCCTTCTGGCTCGCATAGTCGAACGAGCGCAGCATCCCGGCGACATCGCGCCATGCGCTCTGCTTGGCGCGGCGCTCCTCGAGCGTGCGAGCGGGCTCGCCCTCGAAATCGATGAGCAGGAAGTCCTCGCGTTGCAGCAGCACCTGCTGCAGGTGCAGGTCACCGTGGATGCGCGTCTTCAGCCCCACAGGCGCGGCGTGCGCGATCTCGTCGGCGCGGCCCAGCAGCGACACGCGAGCGGCCAACACGGCATCGGCCTTGGGACGCACCGGCTCGGGCAGGCCGTCGCGCCGCCGTTGCAGCAGATCGAGCGTCGCGGCGCCCTCGCTACGGGCGCTTTGGGCCCAGCGCCGCAGGTCCGCGGCCTGCACCGGCTCGGGATCGAAGGCGGCGTCACCGGTGCGGCGCGACAGCGCCAGATGCAACTCGGCGACGCGTCGCGCCAGCACGCGAAGGTGTGCGATGCCCGCATCCAGTCCGTCGTCGGCGCGCTCGTCCTTGGCGGCGGCGAGTTCGAGGGCACGCGCCAACTGGTCGACGACGAAGGTCCAGGCATCGCCCTGATTCTCGACTTGCGCCTGCAGCAGGGCCAGCGTGCACACCTGGCCGTCGGCGGCGCGGTACTCGACGTGCCCGGCCACCGGCACGCAGTGGGGGAAGCCCGCGACGTCGGTCAGGAAGCGGCCCATCTCGAGTTCCGGGCTGATGCCGGGCGCCAGGTGGCGATACGCTTTGAGGAACAACCGATCACCGAGCAGGCTCACGGAGTTGCTGCTCGTCGTCAGGCGTTGCATCGGCCACGGGCCGTTCGCCATGTCGCCGACGACGCCTTGGAATGCCGCCCCGCGCAAGGCGGCCATCGTGCCCTTGTCGGTCTTGATCGTGCGCTGCTCGCCGATCGCGTGCACCACGGCGCGGCAGAACGCCTCGTCGCCCAACGCGTCCGCGAGCACACCCATCTCAGCCTTCTGGCGTACCTTGGAGGCGGCCAGCGCACTGAGGGCGCGCACGCGCTCGTCGTCGTCATCGCCGAACGCCAGCGCGAGCGGCACGAAGTAGCGCGCCACGCCGCTCGGGGCGTGTGCGTCGACCAGGCCCAGGACCCACTGGTGGCCGCCGTCCTGCAGAACGGCGTGGTCGCGCAGCTCGGCACGTTCGAGTGCCTCGCCCTTGCCGGCGTACCAGCGCTGGCGACGCATGAAGGCGGGAAGCACTTCGTCCTCGAGCTGGGCGCGCGTCTTGTCGGCCAGACCGATGCGCCACGGCACGACGCGGTCACGAAAGAAGCTGTTCCAGCCGTCGAACAACACCACCACCGGCAGATCCTCCACCGGCAGGCGCTCGGTGTGCCACCTCGGCGGCTCGTCGTGCTCGGACAGCCGGAACCAGAAGAATCCATGGCCGGGCAGCGTCAGCAGGTAGGGCAGGTCGCCGATCGGCGGGAAGCTGTTGCGCCCGAGCATCTCGACAGGTACGCGGCCGCGCCACGCACCGAGTTCCAACTCGACCGGTTGCGCGACGCGGCTGACGTTGGCCACGCACAGAATGGCCTCGCTGTCATGTTCTCGCACATAGGCCAGCACCTTGCGATTCCCGGGGTGCAGCATCGTGAACCGGCCGCGGCCGAAGACGCGGGTGCCTGCTCGCACGGCCAGCATGCGCCGCGTCCACGAGAGCAACGACGAAGGTTCGCGAGACTGTGCCTCGACATTGACGGCCTCGAAGCCGTAGACAGGGTCCTGGATCGGCGGCAGGTACAGGCGCTGTGGGTCGGCACGCGAGAAACCGCCGTTGCGGTCGCTCGTCCACTGCATCGGCGTGCGCACGCCGTCGCGATCGCCGAGGAAGATGTTGTCGCCCATCCCGATCTCGTCGCCGTAGTACAGCACCGGTGTGCCCGGCATCGACAGCAGCAGGCTGTTCATCAACTTGATGCGCTCGACGTCGTTTTCCAGCAGCGGCGCCAGGCGGCGTCGGATGCCCAGGTTGATGCGCGCGCGCGAGTCGGCGGCGTACATGCTGTACATGTAGTCGCGCTCCTTGCTGGTCACCATCTCGAGCGTGAGTTCGTCGTGGTTGCGCAGGAAGATGGCCCACTGGCAGTTGGGCGGGATGTCCGGCGTCTGGGCCAGGATCTCCACCACCGGATGCCGGTCCTCCTGGGCGATGGCCATGTACATGCGCGGCATCAGCGGGAAGTGGTAGGCCATGTGGCACTCGTCGCCGTCGCCGAAGTACTCGCGCACGTCCTCGGGCCACATGTTTGCTTCTGCCAGCAGCAGCCGCCCAGGGTACTTGGCATCGACGCGGCGGCGGATCTCCTTGATCACCTCGTGCGTCTCGCGCAGGTTCTCGTTGCTGGTGCCGTCGCGCTCGATGCGATAGGGGATCGCATCGAGGCGAAAGCCGTCGGCGCCGGTCTCGAGCCAGAACTCCATCGTCGCGAGCACGGCCTCGCGCACCGCGGGGTTGTCGAAATTGAGGTCGGGCTGATGGCTGAAGAAGCGGTGCCAGTAGTATTGCTGCGCGGTCTCGTCCCAGGCCCAGTTGGACTTCTCGGTGTCGGTGAAGATGATGCGGGTGCCGGCGTAGAGGTTCGGGTCGTCGCTCCACACGTAGAACTCACGCTCCGGCGAACCCTTGGGCGCGCGCCGCGCGCGCTGGAACCACGGGTGTTGGTCGGAAGTGTGGTTGACGACCAGCTCGGTGATCACGCGCAGGCCGCGGCGGTGCGCTTCCGCGACGAAAGCCCGGAAATCGTCGAGCGTGCCGTACGAGGGATGCACGTTCTCGTAGTCGGCCACGTCGTAGCCGTCGTCGCGCAGCGGCGAGGGGTAGAACGGCAGCAGCCAGATCGTGTTGACGCCCAGGCTCTGAACGTGGTCGAGGTGCATCGTGAGACCACGGAAGTCACCGATGCCGTCGCCGTTGGCATCGGCATAGGCCTTGATGTGCAGTTCGTAGATGACCGCGTCCTTGAACCACTGCGGGTCGGCGGCATCGTCGGGGGGCGCCACGATGGCGGACAGGTCGGTCGCGGCGTCGGCTTTCACGTCAGGCCTCAGAGGTAGTAGTCGAAATCGTGCTCGCGCTTGAGTCGTGCGCGCAACTGCATGACGTGTGCGGGGCACTGGTGCGGGTCGAGGCTCACGTAGTTGCGCGCGCCATGCCAGAGGTAGTGCGCCCCGCCCAGCAGGTCGTGCATCTGGTAGGCCTGGGTCGCATCGAGTCCGAAGGCCTTCAGGTCGATCTCGACCCAGCCGCTCTGCGTGTGATGCGGGTCGAGATTGACGACGCAAACGACCACGTTCGACAGGTCGGGCGTCGCCTTGGCATAGGCGATCAGTTGTTCGTTGTCGACACTGAGGAATCGCAGGCCGTCGTCGCGCTGCAGCGCAGGGTTGGCGCGCCGTGCCTCATTGAGCGCCGCGATGAAGCCGGCCAACGAGGCCGGGTCCTCACGGTTCCAGGCCTTCAGCTCGAACTTCTCCGAGTCGAGGTACTCCTCGCCGCCAGCCTTCAGGGCGCGGTGCTCGAGCAGTTCGAAGGCCGGGCCGTAGATGCCGTAGTTGGCACTGAGCGTGGCCGCCAGCGCGACGCGCGCCATAAAGGCCGGGCGGCCACCGTACTGCAGCGAGGCAGGCAGGATGTCGGGCGTGTTCGGCCACACATTGGGGCGGAAGTATTCGCGTCCCGGTCCGTGCGCGAGCTCGGTGAAGTAGTCGGTCAATTCCTGCTTGGTGTTGCGCCAGGTGTAGTACGTGTACGACTGACTGAAACCGACCTTGGCCAGTCGGTGCATCACCTTGGGCCGCGTGAAGGCCTCGGACAGGAAGATCGCGTCGGGTGCGCGCTCGCGCACGCGCGCGATGACCCACTCCCAGAACGGAAACGCCTTGGTGTGCGGGTTGTCGACGCGGAAGATGCGCACGCCCTGGTCGACCCAGTGCTCGAACACGCCGGCCAGCGCGAGCCACAGCTCGCGCCATTGCGCGGTCTCGAAGTCGAACGGGTAGATGTCCTGGTATTTCTTCGGCGGATTCTCGGCGTACTGGATGCTGCCGTCCGCACGCGTGCGGAACCACTCCGGGTGCTCGCGAACCCACGGATGGTCGGGTGCGCACTGGAACGCGATGTCCAGCGCGACCTCGAGCCCGTGCGCCTTGGCGCTCGCCACGAGGCGGCGAAAGTCGTCGAGCGTTCCCATTGCGGGCAGGATGGCGTCGTGCCCCCCTTCGGCCGCGCCGATGGCCCATGGGCTGCCGACATCGTCGGCCTGCGGTTCGAGGGTGTTGTTGCGTCCCTTGCGTCGTGTGCGCCCGATCGGGTGGATCGGCGGGAAGTAGATGACGTCGAAACCCATGCGCTGCACGTAGGGCAACCACGCCTGGCAATCGGCGAAGGTGCCGTGGCGCGCGGTGTCGTCGGACGCCGACCGGGGGAAGAATTCGTACCAGGCCGAGCAGCGCGCCTTCACGCGCTCGACCTGCACATTCAGCATGCCCGAACGGACAT
>JAOUIM010000322.1 GCA_029884035.1 Aquincola sp.
TGTGAAAGGTACTGCGTGACGGGTACGCGTGTGGCGCGCTCGAGCACCAGACCCAGCAGCAGCGGGTGGTAGTTGTTGTAGAGGAAATCGCCGCCGGGGGGCTCGGTCACCCGCGTGTGCCGCAGCGCAAGTTCGCGCAAGTCCGGCCAATAGTAGGTCTTGGCATTGTCGCCATTGAAGAACGGGATTTCTCGGTACGCGATGCCCGACTGCATGTTCAGCAGGTGTCGCAACGTGATGCGCGCGAAGCGCGGGTCGCGTCGCAGAAGTTCCGGCACATAGCGGGTCAGTGGTTCATCGAGACTGTCGATGTGGCCGTCGGCGCGTGCTGCGATGAACAGCGCCGACAGGATCGACTTGGCGATCGAGAACGAGGTCAGCGGTGTCGAACGGGTGACTCCGTCGAAGTAGGACTCGTGGATCACTCGGCCGTGCTGCATCACGACGAAGGCCAGTGTTCCCTGCTCGGCCAGCCACGTGTCCATGTCGGCGCTCGGCTGCGCTGCGGCAAAGGCAAGGCGCACGCGGTCGGACAGCGGCTGTGCCGGTGGGTCGGCAATGCCGGGGCGATGCGCGATGGCACGCTGTGGAAAACGGTACTGGTCACCGACATCGGCGTCCCCCCACATCGCAAGCCGGCGCACGTATTCCGTCGGGTAGACGAGCAGCAACGTGGTGATGCCGGCGCCAAGCAGCAAGGCCAGAGCAAGCAGGCTGCGTCGCAGCCAGCGCAGGTGTTGTCCACGTATCGCCACATGCAGAGGATAGATCGAGGCTGGCTAAACTCGTCGGGTGACAGGCATCGTCATCCTCATCTCGGGCCGCGGTTCGAACATGCGTTCGGTCGTCGAGCGCTGCGCGACCGAGGGATGGCCGGCGCAGGTGGCGGCAGTGATCAGCAACCGGCCGGATGCGGCCGGGCTCGCCTATGCGCAGGAGCGTGGCATCGCGACCGCGGTGGTGGACCACAAGGCCTTTGATTCGCGCGAGGCCTTCGACGCCGCGCTCGCGCGGGCGATCGACGCGCATGCGCCGGACCTCGTCTTGCTCGCCGGCTTCATGCGCATCCTCGGCGCCGACTTTGTGCGCCGCTACGAGGGGCGGATGCTCAACATCCATCCGTCGCTGCTGCCCGCGTTTCCGGGGCTGCACACGCACCGGCGCGCGATCGAGGCCGGCTGCAAGATCGCTGGCGCGACGGTGCACTTCGTGACACCGGCGCTCGATCACGGCCCGGTCGTGATCCAGGCGGTGGTCCCGGTACTGCCGGACGACAGCGAGGGTGCGCTTGCCGATCGCGTGTTGGCGCGCGAGCATGTGATCTATCCGCTTGCAGTGCGCTGGTTCGTCACGGGGCAATTGCGCATCGAGGGAGGCGTTGTGAGGCAACTGGGCGGCGACTCGCAAGTGCTGTGGCCATGAGCAGGCGGCGCGCTCGATGACCCCGCGCCAATTGCTGGATGCCTGCAGCGCGCTGCTGCGCGACGTGCTTAGGTTCGAGGCGGCCGCGGACGGCGTGGTGTCGGCGTTCTTTCGCCGCCAGAAGGCGCTCGGCGCCCGCGAGCGCCACACGCTGGCCGAGACGACCTACGCCGTGCTGCGGCGACGGCTGCTGTTCCAGCATCTGGCGCACAGCGGCAGCGGCACGCCCGAACGGCGCCTCGCGATCCTCGGTTGGGCCGGCGATGCCGCGTTCCTGAAGGCCGCGCTCAGCGTGGACGAGCAGGCCTGGCTGGCGCGTGTGCAGGCCATCGACCCGGCGAGCCTGGCGCCCAAGCTGCGCCACAACCTGCCGGACTGGATTTCGCAGCCGTTGCTGGCGCAGTTGGGCGAGGAGGGCTTCTGGGCGCTGGTGGCGAGCCTCGACGAGAGCGCGCCGCTGGACCTGCGCGTCAACATCCTCAAGGCCAGGCGCGAACCCGTGCAGGCCGCCCTGGCCGCTGCCGGCATCGACGCGAGGCAAACCCCGTATTCCCCCTGGGGCTTGCGCATCGCAGGCAAGCCGGCGCTGCAGAAGCTCGAGCTGTTCAGCCGCGGCGACGTCGAGGTGCAGGACGAAGGCAGCCAGTTGCTGGCGCTGCTGACCGATGCGAAGCGCGGCGAGATGGTGGTCGACTTCTGTGCCGGCGCGGGCGGCAAGACGCTGGCATTGGGTGCCACGATGAAGAACACGGGCCGGCTCTACGCCTTCGATATATCGGGTCACCGGCTCGATGCGCTGAAGCCCCGCCTCGCACGCAGCGGGCTGTCGAATGTCTACCCGGTGCAGATCGCCCATGAGCGAGACGAGCGCATCAAGCGGCTGGCCGGCAAGATCGATCGCGTGCTGGTCGACGCGCCGTGTTCGGGCCTGGGCACGTTGCGCCGCAATCCGGACCTGAAGTGGCGCCAGTCGCCCGCAGCGGTGGCCGAGCTGCAAGCCAAGCAATTGGCCATCCTGGGCGGCGCCGCACGGCTGCTCAAGCCCGGCGGGCGGCTGGTCTATGCCACCTGCAGCCTGCTCGAGGCCGAGAACGAAACGACCTGCGCCGCCTTCGAGGCGGCGCACGATGGTTTTGTCCGGGAGTCGGTTCCAGCGATCCTCGACGGCCTGGGTGTGGCGCGGCCGGAATCGCTGACCAAGGCTGGGAATCTCCGTTTATGGCCCCATCTGCATTCAACGGATGGCTTCTTCGCGGCAGCTTGGCGGAAAGGGTGAGGTTGTGTACGCAGTTTCCCCCTTTGTTGCGAGGTGGGGCCGTTTACAATGGGGCGACTCCAATAAAGGGTACGCATGGATGTCTTGACGCATGTGCACGATGCTCTCGTGCAATGGCTGTCGCACGGTCTGACCGACGCGACTTGGTGGGAGGTCGTGCTCTTTACGCTGGCGACGACCCATGTGACGATTGCCGCGGTCACGATCTTCCTGCACCGTGCCCAGGCGCACCGGGCGCTGGACCTCGGACCGATCCCCTCTCACTTCTTCCGCTTCTGGCTCTGGCTGGGCACTGGCATGGTCACCAAGGAGTGGGTCGCGATCCATCGCAAGCACCACGCCAAGTGCGAGACCGAGGACGATCCGCACAGCCCGCAGACGCGCGGCATCAAGACCGTGCTGTTGCAAGGCAGCGAGCTGTATCGCACCGAGGCGAAGAACCAGGAAACACTCGCCAAGTACGGCCACCATACGCCGGACGACTGGATCGAGCGCAATGTCTACACGCGCTTCAGCTGGCAGGGCGTCGGCCTGACGCTGCTGGTCGACCTGTTCCTGTTCGGCGCCGTCGGCGCCGCCGTGTGGGCGGTCCAGATGGCGTGGATTCCGATCACGGCCGCCGGCATCATCAACGGCCTGGGCCACTGGTGGGGCTACCGAAACTTCGAGTCGCCCGACGCGTCGACCAATGTGTCGCCATGGGGCGTGATCATCGGGGGCGAGGAACTCCACAACAACCACCACACCTACCCGACGAGCGCCAAGCTGTCGGTC
Source organism: Aquincola sp. (assembly GCA_029884035.1). Taxonomy (GTDB): domain Bacteria; phylum Pseudomonadota; class Gammaproteobacteria; order Burkholderiales; family Burkholderiaceae_C; genus CADEEN01. The sequence goes on from JAOUIM010000322.1 coordinate 3,473, forward strand.
AAGCCCTACGAGTTCGACATCGGCTGGATGTACATCCGCATCTTCGAGATGCTGGGCTGGGCCAAGGTCCGCAAGACGCCGCCGAAGCTCGAACTGGGCGTCGTGCGCGTGGCCGATGATCGGACGCTCGAGGCAGTGATTGCCAACCGCTACGAGGTGATGGCGCAGTACGCCAAGGCGCTCAAGGGCACGGTCGGCGGTGAACTGGCCAGGCTCAAGGCGCAGGGCGCCCAAGGCACTGCGAACTGGAAGAAGCTGCGCCTGGCCAAGCGCTGGTTGCATCGTGACGACGACAAGATCCCGCAGGTCGTGAAGCCGCAGATCGCACAGGTCGTGGCGCAGAATGCACCACTGGCCAAGCTGGTTGCGATGCGCGAGGAATTGCGTGCGCTCTGGACGCGCAGCAATGCGTCGGCGCCCCAACTGGTGGCCGACCTGCAGGCATGGTGCAGGCGCGCCGAGGAAAGCGGCATTGCTGCTCTGCAGGAGTTCTCACTGCGGCTGCGCGCAGCGCACGCCTGACGCGGTGCGCCGCGACGGCGGCGCTGCTCAACAAAAAGCCCGCCATTGGCGGGCTTTTTGTTTGGCTCTTGCGGCCTTTACTTCAACTTGGTTTCCTTGTAGAGCACGTGCTTGCGTGCCTTCGGATCGAACTTCATGAACTCGAGCTTCTCGGGCGTCGTCTTCTTGTTCTTCGCCGTGGTGTAGAAGTGGCCGGTGCCAGCCGTCGATTCGAGCTTGATCTTTTCGCGTCCGCCTTTGGTTGCCATGCTGTTCTCCTAGGTCAGAGCTCGCCGCGGGCGCGCAGATCGGCGACGACCTGTTCGATGCCCACTTTGTCGATCAGGCGCAATGCGGCGTTGGACACGCGCAGGCGCACCCAGCGGTTCTCGGTTTCAAGCCAGAAGCGGCGGTACTGCAGGTTGGGCAGGAAACGACGCTTGGTCTTGTTGTTGGCGTGGGACACATGGTTTCCCACCATCGGGCGCTTGCCCGTGACTTGACAGACGCGTGCCATGTTCGGCTCCGGAATTTCTTGGGCTGCCGGATTGCGGCAAAGAGCG
>JAOUIM010000323.1 GCA_029884035.1 Aquincola sp.
GTTCTCAATGGTGCGGTGATCGGCGCGAACTGCCTGCTGGGGGCCGGCGCCCTGGTCACCGAGAACAAGCGCTTCGACGCCGGGCAGCTTGTGGTCGGCTCGCCGGCCGCCGCCAAGCGGGCGCTGACGCGCGAGCAGATCGACGATGTCGGGCGGATGGCCACGAAGTACGCCGCCCGCGCACGTCATTACCGTGACGCGCTGGCCCGCGTGGGCTGAGCACGATGGTCGACGAGCTGCACAAGTTCCTGTTCGAGGGCCTGCCGGTGCGCGGGATGCTGGTGCGCCTCGGGCCCGCCTGGCAGGAGGTCCAGGCGCGTCACGCGCAACAAGGCGCCTATCCGGGCCCGGTGCGCACGCTGCTGGGCGAAATGGCGGCGGCGGCCATGCTGATGCAGGCCAACATCAAGTTCGACGGCGCGCTGGTCCTCCAGGTGTTCGGCGACGGCCCGGTCAAAGTCGCCGTGGTCGAGGCCCAGCCCGACCTCGCGTTTCGTGCCACTGCCAAGGTGATCGGCGAGGTGGCCGACGATGCGCAGCTGGCCGCGATGACCAACCTGCATGGCAAGGGCCGCTGCGCCATCACCCTCGACCCGAAGGACCGATCGGGCGGCGCGCAGCCCTACCAGGGCATCGTGGCCCTACACGGCGACGCGGGCGAGCCGCTGCAGCGGTTGTCGGAGGTGCTCGAGCACTACATGCTGCAGTCCGAGCAGCTCGACACCCGGCTGATGCTCGCCGCGAACGAGGCGGTCGCCGCCGGGCTGCTGATCCAGCGCCTGCCGACAGACGGCGAGGGCAATCTGGCGCGCGCGCAGCGCGAGGACGAGATCGGCATGAACGAGGCGTTCAACCGCATCGCGCACCTGGCGGCCACGCTGACGACCGCAGAGCTGCTGACGCTGGACGCCGACACGCTGTTGCGCCGCCTGTTCTGGGAGGAGGACGTGCGCCGGTTCGCTGCGCTCGCGCCACGATTCGCCTGCACCTGCTCGCGTGACCGGGTGAGCAACATGCTGCGCGGGCTGGGCGCCGACGAAGTCAACGGCATCGTCGCCGAGCATGGCGTGGTCGAGATCGGCTGCGATTTCTGCGGCACGCAGTACCACTTCGACGCGGTGGACGTGGGTGCGATGTTCGCCCCGCCCGCCGGCCAGGCACCGGGGTCGGCGCGCGTGAACTGAGACCCGACGATGACCTTCGTGCTGCTCAAACTCATTCATGTCCTCGCGGTCGTGCTGTGGGTCGGGGGCATGGCCTTCGCGCACTTCTTCCTGCGCCCTGCCGTTCAGCCGCTCGAGCCGCCGCAGCGGTTGGCGTTGATGCAACGCGTGCTGCAGCGCTTCCTGGCCGCCGCCGGCTGGGCGGTGCTGGCGGTGCTGGCCAGCGGCGTCGCGTTGCTCGGGTTGGCGCGCGCGTCGGCGGCGATGCCGCTGGCATGGAGCGCGATGGCTGTGCTGGGTGTCTTGATGGCGGCGATCTACGCCCATGTGCGCTTCGTGCTGTTCCCGCGCCTGGTGCGTGCGGTCGAAGCCTCGGACTGGCCCGCCGCAGGCACGGCGATGGCGCCGCTGCGCGCGTGGGTCGGCACCAACCTCGGATTGGGCGCACTGACGATTGCCGTGGCAATCCTCGGCCGCGGTTGACCGAGCGCAGCGCGCGGCAACATTACTTTGCGTGCGCGACATCGGCGCGACCGATCGCGCGCGCACGATGCGGTCATGCGCTTGATGGCACTCAACTGGCACTCCCGTGCGGCAGCAGAGAATAAACTTGTGTGCAGGGATCGGCGTCCAGACACGCCAGCTTTTCGCTCAGGTGTCTCTGCGATCAGATGCGTTGCCGTGATCGCAGTGGTCAGTCTCGCGGGCTGCGCGACGCGCGCGCCGCTCGTTGCGACGGCTCCTGTGGTCGAGGTACCCACGTCGTGGGCGGCGAGCGCTTCCGCAGCCCCGGGGGGCGCCCCGGCGAATGCACAGTGGTGGCGAGGATTCGGCGACGAGGCGTTGTCGCAAGCCGTCGAGGCCGCGCTGACTGCCAACACCGATGTCGCGATCGCGCAGGCCAACCTGCGGCGCGCCCGCGCACTGCGCGATGTGGCAGTCGCCCGGGGGCGGCCCACGCTGGGTGCGAGCGCGTCGGTCCAGCGCACGACGGGCAGCGGCAGCCGCAACCTGTTCGATGCCGGATTCGACGCGGCCTGGGAGCCCGATCTCTTCGGCGGCACGGGCCACACGGTCGCCGCGGCCGAGGCCGACGCGCGCGCCAGCGCGCTGACGCTCGACGCGCTGCGCGTCTCGCTGGCTGCAGAGGTGGCGGCCGACGTCGTGAGCCTGCGCAGTACGCGGGCGCGCCTCGTGATCGCGCGCGCCAATCTCGCGGCACAGGAAGAGACGCTGCAGATCGCGCGCTGGCGCGAGCAGGCCGGACTGGCCTCGTCGCTCGAGGTGGCGCAGGCGCGCACCTCGGTCGAACAGACACGCGCGCAGCTCCCGGTGCTGCAGGCGTCGGCCGCGCAGACGCGTCACGCGCTGGCCGTGCTGATGGGGCGCACGCCGCAGTCGCTCGAAGCCGCATGGCCGGGCGACGCCCCGTTGCCGCAGCTGCCCGCTGCCATCGCCGCCGACATGCCGGCGCAGGTGCTGCGCCAGCGCCCCGACGTCCGGACGGCGGAGGCGCAATGGCTCGCCGCCGCGGAGCGCGTGGCGCAGGCCGATGCGGCGCGACGGCCGACGCTCGCGCTGCGCGCTTCCGCCGCGTGGAACGGAGCCACCCTGGGCTCGCTGGGCAGCGCCGGCGCGCTGACCACCCTGCTGGCCAGCCTGACGCAGCCGCTGTTCGACGCGGGGCAACGCAAGGCCCAGTTGTCGGCGCAGGAAGCCGCGTTCGACGCCGCCCGCGAGAACTATCGCGCCAGCGTGCTGGTCGCGCTGAAGGATGTCGAGGACGCGTTCTCCGCACTCGACGGCGCGCGCCAGCGCCTGACCGCACTGCGTGATGCCGAGGCCAGCGCCGCCGACGCCGCACTGCTCGCCTCGCAGCGCTACGCCAGCGGCATCGTCGACTTCCAGACCGTGCTCGACACGCAGCGCAACCGCCTTGCCGCACAGGACGGTGCCGCCGTCGCGCAGGCTGACTGGCTGACGGCCCACGTGCGTCTGTTCAAGGCGCTGGGCGGCGGCTGGCGTGACGTGGCCCATTCACCATGAAAGATCGAGCGTGAGCACAAACCAAGCCCCTGCCGTCGAGGCCCTGCTCGGCACTGGCGCGAACCGAGCGTGGTGGCGCGGGCCGACCACATGGTTGATCGGCCTGCTCGTGATGGGCGTCGTGGGTGGCGGCTTGTGGTGGCAGTCGCGCCGCAACGCGGCCGCGACACCCAGTTATGTCACCGACGCGCTCTCCCGGGGCCACCTGACCGTGACCGTCACCGCGAACGGCACCTTGCAGCCTACGCACAAGGCCGACATCGGCAGCGAACTCTCGGGCACCGTGGCGCGTGTCCTGGTCGACGTCAACGACCGCGTCAAGAAGGGCCAGGTGCTGGCCGTGCTCGACACCGAAAAGCTGTCCGACCAGGTGGCGCGCTCGAGCGCGGCGCTCGCGGTCGCGCAGGCGAAGGTTCGTCAGGCCGAAGCCACGGTGGTCGACGCGCGCGGCAACGACCAGCGCCTGAAGGAGGTGGCGCGACTGTCGGAAGGGCGGGTGCCCTCGCAGGCGGAACTCGCCAGCGCTGCGGCGGCGCTGGCCCGCGCCGAGGCCGACCTCGCCGGTGCGCGCGCCAGCGTGGTCGACGCCAGCGCCGCACTGAGCGTCGACCGGACGAATCTGCGCAAGGCGTCGATCCGCTCGCCGATCGACGGCGTGGTGCTCTCGCGCGCGGTCGACCCGGGTAATGCGGTGGCTGCCTCGCTGCAGGCGGTCACGCTGTTCACGCTGGCCGAGGACCTGAAGCAACTCGAACTGGAGGTCAATGTCGACGAGGCCGACGTCGGCCGCGTGCACGATGGACAGCGCGCCACCTTCACCGTCAGCGCGTACCCGAACCGCGACTACCCGGCCACCGTCAAGCGGGTGGCCTTCGGCTCGACGATCAAGGACAACGTCGTGACCTACGTCGCCGATCTCGCGGTCGGCAACGACGACCTGTCGCTGCGCCCGGGAATGACGGCCACCGCAGTGATCACCGCCGCCGAGCGCAGCGATGTCTGGCTGGTGCCCAATGCCGCGCTGCGCTTCAACCCCGAAAGCGCGGCCGCGGCGGCGTCCGCCAGCGGCGGCATCGTCTCGCGCTTGCTGCCGCGGCTGCCGGCGGCGGGGCAGCGGCGTGCCGGCGTCAACAAGGCCGGTGCCGCACAGCGGATCTGGGTGCTGCAGGACGGAAAGCCGGTCGCGGTCGCGGTGGCCACCGGTGCCAGCGACGGCCGCATGACCGAAGTCAGCAGCGAGGCGCTGCAAGCGGGCATGGCCGTCATCGTCGACCAGATGCGCGCGGCGGCGAAATGACTGCAGGCACCGC
>JAOUIM010000326.1 GCA_029884035.1 Aquincola sp.
GTTGGTGCACCACTCGAGGAGAGGCAGGTCGTTGGTCGAGTCGCCGTAGACCGTGATGCGGTCGAAGTCGCGCGTCGTGCGACCGCCGGCAGCCAGCCATTGTTCCACCCGCGTCACCTTGCCCTCACGGTACGAGGGCTCGCCATGGACGCGGCCGGTCGCGCGGCCTGCCGTATCGCGTTCCAGTTCGACGGCGATCAGGTCCGCCACGCCGAACAGGTCGGCGATCGGTCGCGTCACGAATTCGTTGGTCGAGGTCACGATGGCCGTCATGTCGCCCGCGGATTGGTGGCGATGCACGAGCGCGATAGCGCTGTCTCGCAGGGCTGGTCGGATCACCTCGTCGACGAAACGCTCGCGAACGGCCAACGCGTCGCCGGGCACACGGTGGCGCCAGGCCGCCGTGGCGAATTCGATGTACGCTGCCAGATCGAGACGGCCGGCCAGGTAGTCGGCATAGAAGACATCGTTGCGGTGCCGGTACTGGTCTGGGTCGGCCCAACCGACCTGCACCATGAACTCGCCGAACGCATGGTCGGAGTCGATCGGAATCAGCGTGCCGTCGAGGTCGAACAGCGTCAGGTTCATTGCATGCACGCCGGGCGTGTGGGTTCAGACAAGATCGGCGCCTTCCTCGTCGAACATGCGCTTGAGGAGCGGCACGGTGATGGCGCGCTGCTCCGACAACGAAAACTCGTCCAACCGATCGAGCAGCGCCATCAGGTGCTTCAGGTCGCGCGAGTACCGGGTCAGCAGGTACCCCATGACTTCGTCGGACAGGAAGATGCCGCGCCGATCGGCCTCCCGGCGCAATACCGCGCGGGCGTCGGATTCACCCAGGGCCTCGAGTGCGAACACATGGCCCCAGGCCAGGCGCGTGCGCAGGTCGTCTCGCAATGGCAGGTCCACCGGCGGCAGGGCTCCTGCTGCGGCCCACTGCACACCCGCCGCAGCGGTTTCGATGAACAGCGCGAAGCCCGCGTGTTGCTGCGTTGCGTTGAGTTGCTCGGCGCCATCGAGCACGATCAGCGAGGTTTGCTCCTCGAGCGTCCACGGCAGCGCGGTCGTCGCGTCGAACCAGGCCGCGCGCCTGCCCTGCGCCAGCCAGGACGCGGTCAATGCCTGCAGCAGGTGGGTCTTGCCGCTGCCGCTGGCTCCCCACAGGTAGACCGGCGCACCGGACCGCATGGGCATCGCCCTCAGGTGCGCCAGCACGGCCGCATTGGCCACGCTCGGCCCCGGCACGAACGAGTCGAGGCTCATCGCTGGGGCCGGCACGATCGCCAGCGGGATTTGCCTGACCGCCATGTCCATCAGTCCCGGTACAGATGGCTGCCCAGATACGCAGCCTGTGTGCGACGCAGCGCGACCAGCAGCAACGCGCTCACCGGCAATGCGACCAGCACGCCGATGAAGCCGAAGAGATGGCCGAAAGCGAGCAGCGCGAAGATCACCGCCAGCGGGTTCAGGCCGATTCGCTCGCCGACCAGGCGTGGCGTCAGCACCAGACTTTCGGCAACCTGCCCGACGCCATAGACGACAGCCACCACGATCACGCCGTACCAGCCGCCGAACTGCAGTACCCCCGCCAGCAGGGCCAGTGCCATTCCGAGGCTGAATCCGAGGTATGGGACGAAGACGGCCAGGCCCGTGAAGACGCCCACCGGCAGTGCAAGGTCGAAGCCAGCGATCGCAAGCGCAGTGCTGTAATAGACCGCAAGCACGCCCATGACCAGCAACTGCCCACGCAGGTACTGGCCGAGCACGCTGTCGCATTCGGCAAGGAAACCGAGCACGCGATCACGCTGGTGTGGCGGCACCAGGCCCTGGACACGCTCAACGAGGTGCGGCCAATCGATCAGCAGGTAGAACAGCACCACCGGCATCAGGAACGCATTGCCGACAAAGGCCAGCAGCATGCTGCCGCCGATGCGTGCTGAACTGAGCGCCGCAGCGGCCCAGTCTTCGAGATTGGCGTCGAGCACCTTGAGCACGAAAGCCTTGATGCTCGCGCTGTCGAGCGACACCTGGATTCCGAACTGCCGCAGCCACGGAGAGAGGTTCTGGTTCAGGCGCTCGGCCATCACCGGGATCTGCTCGCGCAGCAGTGGCACTTCCTTGGCGATCACGGGCACGACGAGCAGGACCAGAGCGAGCAAGGCGAAGATTGCGAGCACCTCGACAATCACGACCGCCGCCAGCCGTGGCATGCGCCGCGTCGCCAATGCCTCGACCGCTGGGTGCAGCGCGTAGGCGAGCACGGCGGCCACGATAAAAGGGGTGAGCACCGGCGCCAGCAGCCACAACACGAGTGCAGCGACGATCGCGACGGCGATCCACGCCAGGCTTCGACGTTGAGAGGGGGTCAGTGCCATCGACCGTGGGCGCGTGCGGCTCAGTGCAGCTGCGGCCTGCCGGCCGCGCGCAGCTCGCCGATGCGCTCGTCGATGGCCCGCGCGTCATCGGCTCCGGGGCAATGCTCGAGGTAGGCACTCAGGTCCTGCACTGCACCGTCGGCGTCGCCGAGTTCGGCGCGCACGAGGCCGCGATCGCGCCGTTCGTCCCAGTCGTCGGGCAGCAGCAGCACAAGACGCTGCATCACCGAGTGCAGGCGTGGCCAGTCCTCAGCGCTGCGATGTATCTCCTTCAGATTTCGCAACAGGCGCGCGAGCACCGCACGGCTGCTGGCCGATTGCAGGAACAAACCCAGCGGCAACTCGGCGTCGGCGGGCAGGCCGTGGCGGCGGCGGTACGGCGCGATGCGTTCCTCGAGATCGTCGCGCGACAGCGAGCGCCCATTGAACGGGTCGATCAGAACTTCACCCTGCGGCATCCTGATCTTGACCAGAAAATGCCCCGGAAAGGACACGCCGCGCGCCTCGAGGCCGATCTGTTGCGCGATCTCGATGTAGATCAGCGCGAGCGTGATCGGAATCCCGCGCCGTGTGGCGAGGACGCGGTGCAGATAGCTGTTCTCAGGTTCGTAGTAGTCATTGACATTGCCTGCGAAACCCAACTCCTGGAAGAAGTACCGGTTCAGGTAGCGCAGGCGAGGCAACGGAGCGGTGTCGGCCGCGATGCGCTGCTTCAGGTTGGCTGCGAGCCCGTCGATGTCGGCCAGCACCCCCTGCACGTCCAGACTGGGATGGTCGTCCTGCGCAACTGCCACCGCGGCCTCGATCTGGGAAAAATGCGCGTCGTCGGCCACCAGCGCAGCGAAGTACTCGAGGGGCGTGGGTGCGACGTCGAAGCGGAGCGAGGACATACGGGCGATCAGTGTAGGTCAGCCCCGCCGCATGAATTGCGCCGGGCGCAGGCCGGCTGCCACCAGGAGCCCGAAGTACACGAGGGCCACAATTACAAGCACCGCCGCGAGCAGGCCGGCGCGTGTCACGCCGTGCGTGCTGCCCAGACCGATCCAGTCGAATTGGCGAGCCGCCCACGCGAGCAACGCACCGAGCGCGGCACTGGCGGCGACCACGCGCACCAGGAACCCCGCCCAGCCCGCCAGGGGCGTGTAGGCGCCGCGCTTGCGCAGCCCGGCGAGAAGCCATGTCGCGTTGACGAGAGCGCCCAGGCCGATCGACAGCGCCAGGCCGGCATGGCCGAACCAGGGCACGAGGACCAAATTCATCGCCTGCGTGGCGATCAGCACCACGACCGCGATCTTGACCGGCGTGCGGATGTCCTGCCGCGCATAGAAGCCGGGCGCCAGCACCTTGATCGCAACCAGCCCCATCAGGCCGATCCCGTAGCCCATCAACGCCGTCACGGTCTGCTGCACGTCGTGCGCGCTGAAGGCCCCGTAGTGGTACAGAACAGCCACGAGTGGCTGCGGAAACACGATCAGCGCCACCGCGCACGGCAAGGCCAGCAGGACGACCAGACGCAGGCCCCAGTCGAGCATGGCGGAGTAAGCGGTGCCATCGTCGCGTGCCTGCGCCGCCGACAACTGCGGCAGCAGAACGACGCCCAGTGCGACCCCCAACAGCGCCGTCGGGAACTCCATCAGCCGGTCGGCGTAGGTCAGCCATGACACCGCGCCGACACTGACGTGCGATGCGATCTGCGTGTTGATCAACAGCGAGATTTGCGCCACCGACACGCCCAGCAGCGCAGGCGCCATCTGTCGCAGCACGCGCCCCACGCCCGGATGGCGCCACGCCGCCCCGATTCGCGCCGGGGTCAGGCCGATGCGCGGCAACGCACCGATGCGCAGCAGCGCCGGCACCTGCCATGCCAGCTGCAGCACGCCTCCGGCCATCACGCCGGCAGCGAGCGCGTAGATCGGCGTGATTCCCATGGCCTTGAACCACGGCACACCCCACCACGCTGCCGCGATCACCGACACGTTGAGCAGCACAGGCGTGATCGCAGGCACCGCGAAACGCTTCCATGTATTCAGGATGCCTGCTGCCAGCGCGACCAGCGACATGAATCCGATGTAGGGAAACATGACCCGCGTCATCGCCACCGCGCTGTCGAACCGTTC
>JAOUIM010000325.1 GCA_029884035.1 Aquincola sp.
CGGCTCGCCCGCCAGCCACGGGATGTAGCCGTGCGAATAGCCCACGCCCACCGTGAACGGACGGGGCTCGAGCGTCGCGAGGGTGCGGTCGTAGAAACCGCCGCCATACCCCAGACGCAAGCCGCCGGGACCGAAGCCCACGCACGGCACGAGCAGCATCTGCGGCGCGAACGGGTCGGTGTCCTTCGGCTTCGGGATGCCGTAGGCATCCTCCTCCATCGGGCAGCCGGGGTACCAGCGATGGAAGCGCAGGTGGCGGGTCTCGCGATCGATCACCGGCAGCCCGATGATGCGGTGGCGGCCCTTCACGTCCTCGGCTTCGGTCCAGCGGTACAGCGCCGGCAGCGCATCGAACTCGCCCTTGATCGGCCAGTACGCCCCAATGGCCGTCTCGTCGCGGCCGACCAGCCACACGCGCAGGACCTCTTGAAGGTGCATCGCGCGCTGGTGGCGGTCGATCATCGCGAGGCGCTCGGCCTGCAACTGGCGGCGCAACTGCTTCTTGTCGTGCGGAGGCTGCTCGAAGTTGAAGTCGGTCGGCATGGCCTGGCAATTGTGCCTGCCTATACTCCGCCGCATGAGGGGTATGGCCCGCTTGCAGGCGCTCATGCCCGAGCGCGCAGGGTGACCCGGTGAGCGCACTGCTCGACCACTGCCTCGAACTGCTTTCGCCGCTCGGCGACGTGCGCGCCAAGCGCATGTTCGGCGGCCATGGCCTGTACATCGACGACCTGTTCGTGGCCCTGATCGCATTCGACCGGCTGTACCTCAAGGCCGACGAGGTGAGCCGTCCGGACTTCACCGCCGCAGGATGCGAGCCCTTTGTCTACACGAAGCCTGCACAGACTTCGCAACGCGATGCCCCGCGCTCCGAGGCGGTGCGCGGTGGCTTGGGGCGGCCCGGCGCCGCCGCTGCGAGCGGAAAGAACACGCAAATCACGATCGGCTACTGGACTGTGCCGGCCGAGGCCATGGAATCGCCCGAGTTGATGCAACCCTGGGCGCGGCGCGCCATCGCTGCTGCACTGCGTGCCAGGTCGGCCAAGCGATCGGCTGTTCGGCGCAAGACCCGCGCGGCCAAGGCGAGCACCGGTGCGAGGGCGCGCCGTCGCCAGCCATAGCCGCCGGGCTGCGTGGCCCGATAGGGTTGCCACGACCAGGTTGCCGCGTCGCCCGGCACCCACGGGCCGACCACGAGCCGATCGCCGCGCACAACGCTGATGCGATCGCCAGGACCCAGCACATGGTCGTCCGGATCGCCGTGGCGCGTGACCCAGAGCCTGGCGCCGGTGGCCACCAGCCAGGCCGGCTCCGTGATCAGCAGATGTTGCGTATCGTGCATCGACGGTGTGGCCATGGCAGACTCCTTGTTCATCCAGTGACCGAGGCAGATATTCGGGTATTCCCGGACCAAGGTCGAATGAGACCTGTCATTGTGATCAATTACAAAAAATCATGAATCGAGTTCCCCACCGCCCGTTATCGATCGGCCCCCTCAGGGCGTTCGAGGCGGTGGCGCGGCGACTGAGCTTTTCCGCGGCGGCAGAGGAGATGTTCCTGACCCAGCCGGCGATCAGCCGCCAGATCAAGGCGCTCGAAGAAGAGCTGGGGGCGCCCTTGTTCATGCGCGGCACGCGCCGAGTCGAGCTGACCGGTGCGGGCATGCAGCTGCTGCGCGGGATGCAGCCGCTGCTGCAGCGACTGGATGGCACCGTGCGCCAGATCCGCAGCGCGCGCGGCCGGCGCCACGTCAGCGTCGCCACTTTCGCCTCCTTCGCTTCACTGTGGCTGCTGCCGCGGCTGCGCGGCTTCGAGGAGGAACATCCGGACATCGACATCCGCGTCTCGGCCAGCGACCACATGATCGATCTCGATGACCCCGAGATCGATCTCGCGCTGCGCTATTGCCACCCCGACGCCGCCCCGCAGGGCAGCACCCGCCTATTCGACGAGATCGTCACGCCGTGCGTCAGCCGTGCGCTCGCCGACCAGGCCGAGCGTGGCCATGCGCCGCCGCTCAAGACACCCGCCGATCTGGCCCGCCACACCCTTTTCGAGGAGGACGACCACCGCCCGAGCGCCGAGTTCCTGAGCTGGCGCGGCTGGCTGCGCGAGCAGGGGCTGGCGCAACTCGAGCCGATGCGATGGCTGTACCTGAACTTCACCTACCAGCAGGTGCAAGGCGCACTCGCCGGCGGCGGCGTTGCCCTCGGTCGGCTCGCCATGGTGGGCGACAGCCTCGCGCGCGGCGATCTGGTCGAGCCCTTCCGAGTCGCCGGACGCATGCATTCGCCCTTCGCCTACTGGCTGGTCGACACGGCGGCATCACGGGGCCAGCGCCCCGAAGTGACCGCCTTCGCCCGCTGGCTCCTGTCGCAGGCGGCCCAGACGCGCGAACAAATGGCGGCGGGCACTGCAATCGCTGTCGGCGCAACGGCCCCCTGAACCATTGGGAGACACGGCCATTCGAACTGCGATAAAACCCTCCAAGCCCCGCTGCTCGTGCCGACGCGGCGCTGGACCGAGATGACGATGCCGACCCGCTCTGCCCTTGCCTTGCTGCGCGCCGCGCTTGCCGCGGCGCTCGCCTGCGCCGTGCTGTCTGCGGTCGCCCAGGACCCGGACCGCGTGGATCCCGACGCCGCCAATGGCGACAAGGGCGCCGTTCCCGCTGACCCCCCCGTGGGCAATGGCGAGAGCGGCATCGTCCCTGCCCCCCCTGCGGTCAGCAACAGTGACAACGGAAGCAGCCGAACGACCCGCGGCAACGGCAAGAACGGCAGCGCCGGCGCGTCGGACCTCGCCGTCGAGGCCCGTGAGGCGCTGCGACGGCGAGACGGCGCGCGCCTGCTGGCGCTGCGCGACCAGGCGATTTCGCAGCGTCACCTGCTGGCCTCGTGGATCGACTACTGGGAACTCGGCAATCGGCTGGACCGCGCGCAGCAGTCCGACCTCGACGCCTTCTATGCACGCTGGCCCGGGACCTATGTCGAGGACCGCCTGCGCAACGACTGGCTGCTCGAACTCGGCAAGCGCCGCGACTGGACCAATCTCGCGCGCGAGTTCCCGCGTTTTCGCATGAACGACGACCGCGAGGTCACCTGCTACGCGCTGATCGCCGAGCACCTCGCGGCGACCGAGGGCGGCAGGCCGTCCGCACCGGGATTCAAGGCGCGCGCGCTCGATGCCTGGATGTCACAGCGCGACCCGGACGACGGTTGCCTGCTGATGGCCACCATGCTTTACGAAGCGCGCCTGTTCACCGCCGAGGATGCATGGCGCCGGGCACGTCTGGCGGCCGAGACCAACCGGCCGCGTGTCGTGCGCGCGGCCGCAACCCTGACGGCGCCGACGCTGCAGGCGCAGATCGCCGGTGCGCTGGACAAGCCGGCGCTGTACCTGAACGCGGGTGCGACCGTGCTCAACCGCGCGCAGTCGGAGCTGAGCGCGATCGCGCTGATCCGCGTGGCGGCCAACGAACCCGAGGTCGCGGCGCAACTGATGGCCGACCGCTGGCAACAGCGGCTGCCGCGCGACCTCTCGGCGTGGGCCTGGTCGCAGGTGGCCCGGTCGTCGGCGCAGAAGCTGCAACCCGAGGCCGCTGCGTACTACCGCATCGCGTGGGCCGAGGCCGAGCGCGCGCAGCCGGGCGCCTCCACGCTGGCACCTGGGTGGAGCGACGACACCCTGGCGTGGGCCGTGCGCGCGGCGCTGCGATCGGCCGATGGCGCCGAGCGCTGGAGCGCGGTGCAGCGCGCGATCGACCAGATGAGCGACGCCGAGCAGCGCAACAGCACGTGGCGCTACTGGAGTGCCCGTGCGCTGCGCGAGAGCGCCGCACCGGCGGCCGCCGGCGAGCGCCAACGCGCACAGGCCCTGCTGCGCCTGTACGAGTTGGCGGGCGAATTGCACTTCTACGGCAAGCTGGCCGCCGAAGACCTGGGGCAGCCTTTTGCCGTGCCGTCGCGGCCTCAGCCGCTCAACGAGGAGGAGCGCGCTGCCGCACGCTCGAACCCGGGCTTGACGCGTGCATTGCAGCTCATCGAGCTGGGTCTGCGCAACGAAGGCGTGCGTGAGTGGAATTTCTCGCTGCGCGGCATGGACGATCGGGCACTGCTCGCGGCGGCCGACCGTGCCTGCGCGAAGGAGGTCTGGGACCGCTGCATCAACACGAGCGACCGCACGCGCCGCGTGATCGATCTCGAACAGCGCTTCCCGATGCCCTTCCGCAACGAAGTGGTCGCCACTGCGCGCGGCCTCGGGCTCGATCCGGCCTATGTGTACGGCCTGATCCGCCAGGAGTCGCGCTTCGTGATGGACGCGCGCTCGCAGGTGGGCGCGTCGGGCCTGATGCAGCTCATGCCGTCCACCGCGCGCTGGACGGCGCGCAAGATCGGCCTGCCCTACACGAACGACCAGATCACCGATCGCGGCACCAACCTGCGGCTCGGCACCACCTACCTCAAGCTCGTGCTCGCCGATTTCGCGGGTT
>JAOUIM010000327.1 GCA_029884035.1 Aquincola sp.
GGATGCGGCAATGGCCAAGGCGCTGCAGGACTTCGTGAAGCAGACGGTCGCACCGTACAAGTACCCGCGCGCGGTGACGTTTCGCGACAGCTTGCCGCGCACCGAGACGGGCAAGCTGCAGCGGTTCAGGCTGAGGGAGGGTCCGTGATGGCAGCCGACGTGTTCGAGGTCGAGGAGAGCGTGCGCTTCGCGCACTGCGACCCGGCGGGCATCGTGTACTTTCCCCAGTACCTGGTGATGCTCAACATCCTTCACGAGCGCTGGTTCGACGAGGGGCTGGGTGTGCCGTACGCGCACTACATCGGCGTGCGGCGGCTCGGCTTGCCGACCGTGCGCCTCGAGTGCGACTTCACCGCGATCACGCGGCAGGGCGAGCGCCTGCGCCAGCGTCTGGAGGTCGCCAAGCTGGGTCGCACGTCGCTCGAGCTGGCGGTCGAGTTCGACAGCGGTGGCGAGTTGCGGGGGCGCTTTCGCCAAGTGCTGGTATGCACCTCGCTGGCCACCCACAAGTCGCATCCCTTGCCCGACGATTTGCGCAGTGCGATGACGCGCTTCGTGCGAGCGGCATGAAGCAACGGCTGCAACCCGGCGACTGGGCCGAGCCCAAGGGCTACGCCAATGGAGTGGTGGCGAGCGGCCGGCAGATCTACATCGCCGGACAGATCGGATGGAATGCGCTGTGCGAGTTCGAATCCGACGATCTGGTTGCGCAGACGCGTCAGGCGTTGGACAACGTCGTGGCGGTTCTGGCCGCGGCAGGCGCGCGGCCAGAGCACATCGTGCGGATGACCTGGTACCTCACCGACAAGCGCGAGTACCTTGCCCGGGCGCGCGAGATCGGGCGTGTCTACCGCGAGCTGATCGGCGACTACACGGTGGCGATGAGCGCGGTGCAGGTTGCCGCGCTGATCGAGGACCGGGCCAAGGTCGAGATCGAGGTCACGGCTGTCGCACCCACGACCTGACTTCGTTCATCCGATGCGGCCGAGCAGCAGGTACTCCATCAGCGCTTTCTGCGCGTGCATCCGGTTCTCGGCCTCGTCCCACACGACAGACTGAGGGCCGTCGATCACCGAGGCCGCGACTTCCTCGCCGCGATGTGCGGGCAGGCAGTGCATGAACAGTGCGTCGCCACGCGCCACGCCCATCAGCCGGTCGTCGACGCACCAGTCGGCGAAGGCCTTCAGGCGGGCATCGTTCTCGGCCTCGTAGCCCATGCTGGTCCACACGTCGGTGGTCACCAGATGCGCGCCGCGACATGCTTCGAGCGGGTCCTTGAAGACGCGGTAGCACGACGCGTCGGTGACCCCGGCGACCGCCGCGTCGACCTCGTAGCCGCCGGGCGTCGATACGTGCACCTTGAAACCGAGGATCTCGGCCGCCTGCAGCCAAGTGTGGGCCATGTTGTTGCCGTCGCCGACCCAGGCCACCGTCTTGCCATGGATCGCACCGCGGTGTTCGATGAAGGTGAAGATATCGGCGAGGATCTGGCACGGGTGGTACTCGTTGGTCAGACCGTTGATCACCGGCACTCGGGAATGCGCCGCGAACGCCTCGAGCTTGGCTTGCTCGTAGGTGCGGATCATCACGATGTCGACCATGCGGCTGATGACCCGCGCACTGTCTTCCACAGGCTCGGCACGGCCGAGCTGGGTGTCTCCGGTCGTCAGGTGCACCACCGAACCACCCATCTGGTACATGCCGGCCTCGAAGCTGACGCGCGTGCGCGTGCTTGCCTTCTCGAAGATCATGGCCAGCGTGCGGTCCACGAGCGGCTGGTACTTCTCGTAGTTCTTGAAGCGCTTCTTGATCTCGCGCGTGCGCTCGAACAGGTAGGCGTACTCCTCTGCACGCAGGTCCTTGAACTGCAAGTAGTGCTTCATCAGGCTGTCGCCGGGCTTCATGGCGCGGGAGACGCGAGGAACTTCTTGATCAGCGGCACGAGGATCTCCACGACCCTGTCGGCTTGCGTGCGGGTCATGATCAGCGGTGGCAGCAGCCGCACCACGCGATCCGCAGTCACGCTGATGAGCAGGCCCGCATCGCAGGCTTGGCGCAGCAGCTCGCCGCAGGGCCGATCGAGCTCGATGCCCAGCATCAGGCCCTGGCCACGGATCTCGATCACGCTCTCGAGCCCGGCAAGCTCGCGCTCGAGCGCGCCGCGCAGCCGGGCGCCGACCTCGGCCGCATTGCCCAGCAGGCCGTCGGCCTCCATGATCGCGAGCGTCTCGATGCCGGCACGCATGGCGAGCGGATTGCCGCCGAAGGTGGTGCCGTGGTTGCCCGGCCCGAGCACCTTGGCGGCCTTGGATCCGCAGACGATCGCACCCACGGGCACACCCGATCCCAGGCCCTTGGCCAGCGGCATCACATCGGGCCGGATGTCGGCCCACTGGTGCGCGAACCACTTGCCGGTGCGGCCGATGCCGCACTGCACCTCGTCGAGCATCAGCAGCCACTGGCGCTCGTCGCACAATCTGCGCAAAGCCCGGAGGTAGTCGGCACGCGCCGGATTGACGCCGCCTTCACCCTGGATCACCTCGAGGAATACCGCCACCACGTTCGGCCGGGTGCGTGCGACCTCCTCGATCGCGGCCAGGTCATTCAGCGGCACGCGCACGAAACCCTCGACCAGCGGGCCGAAGCCGGCCTGCACCTTGGCGTTGCCGGTGGCCGACAGCGTGGCGATGGAACGGCCGTGGAAAGCTTTCTCGTAGACCACGATCTCCGGGCGCTCGATGCCGCGATCGTGTCCGTACTTCCGCGCGATCTTCAGCGCTCCCTCGTTGGCCTCCAGGCCGGAGTTGCCGAAGAAGACGTTTGTGAGGCCGGAGATCTCGACCAGCTTGGCCGCCAGTTTCTCCTGCAGCGGCGCGGCGTAGTAGTTGCTGCAGTGGATCAGCTTGGCCACCTGATCCTGCAGCGCCGGCACCAGCCTCGGGTGGGCATGGCCCAGCGTGTTGACCGCGATGCCCGCAAGCGCGTCGAGGTACTCGCGGCCCTCCGTGTCCCAGACGCGGCAGCCCTGGCCGTGCGACAGCGCGATCGGCAGGCGGCCGTAGGTGTGCATCACATGGGGCTCGGCGGGGGCAGTCATCGTTGGCTCCGGGCGGGGCTGGAAGAGCAAGGGCCGGCAGCGTCACGAGTTCACGCGCCGGCCCACGGTTCATTCTACGGTTCGGCCCTGCGCCGGCCGACATACAAGGCGGAACTCGCCGGGGATCGATCATGCATGCTGCGCCGCAGCAACAGCAAGGCACAATACGGGAGACCTTGTGGGCGGCATCGATGCCCCGGTCGGTGGCCCACGCCGACGATTGCCCATCGCTATCCCCACAGACCATGTCCGCCTCCGCCCGTGCCACGCGCGAGTTCATCATCCTGGGCATCACCAAGGACGGCCGTACGTTCCGTCCCAGTGATTGGGCTGAACGGCTGGCCGGGGCGATGTCGTGCTTCCGGCCCGGTGGCGCCGGCAAGGCGGGCATCGGGGCGTTCATCGGCTATTCGCCCTACTGCGTCCCGACGACCGTCGGCCAGGTGAAGGCCGTGAGGATCAACGAGGCACTGCGGGACATCGAGCCGATGGCGTGGGACTTCGTCACCAACTTCGCGCGCGACAACAACCTTCAAATGGCAGAGGTCGACCCGATGCAGGCTCTGGAATGACGAAGGCCCGCTGACGCGGGCCTTCGTTCATGTGCCGGCGCCGACGCCGGCTCAGGCGGTTGCGAGCGCCTTGACCTTGGCGGCCAGGCGGCTCTTGTGCCGGGCGGCCTTGTTCTTGTGAAAGATCCCCTTGTCGGCCACCGAATCGATCACGCTTTGCGCGGTCTTGAACAACTCGGTCGCCTTGCCCTTGTCGCCCGCAAGCACCGCCTTCTGAACGCCCTTGACTGCCGAGCGGAACTTCGAACGCAGCGAGGTGTTGGCGGCGTTGAGCGCGACGTCCTGGCGGGCACGCTTGCGGCCCGAGGCAATTCGAACGGTTTTCTTCTTGGCTTTGGTCGAGGTGGCCATGCTAGGGGAATGTGCGACAGTGCAAAGTCCAAAATTCTAGCACGCGGGGGCGTCCCATCGCCAATGACACGGCGGCAGGTTAGTAGGCGCTTTCTATAATCGCGCCCGCTTTCTGCACCGAATGAACCTCTTCAAGGCCGCATCCACTGTCTCGCTGCTGACCCTGGCGTCCCGGGTGACCGGCTTGGTTCGCGAACAGTTGATCGCCGCGACTTTCGGCGCGAGTGCGGCGACCGACGCGTTCAATGTCGCGTTCCGGATCCCGAACCTGCTGAGGCGCCTGTTCGCCGAAGGCGCGTTTTCCCAGGCCTTCGTGCCCATTCTCGCGGCCACGCGCGAGCGCGACGGCGACGCAGCGACCCGCTCGCTGATCGATGCAGTTGCGACGATGCTCACCTGGGCACTGCTGGCCACCTGTGTTGTCGGTGTCGCCGCGGCGCCG
>JAOUIM010000328.1 GCA_029884035.1 Aquincola sp.
CTGATCTACAAGGTGGTGGACGACGGCGACTTCTTCGAGCTGCAGCGCGAGCATGCGAGGAACATCGTGATCGGCTTTGCCCGGATGGATGGGCACAGCGTGGGCATCGTCGCCAACAACCCGATGGTGCTGGCCGGTTGCCTGGATATCCGCAGCAGCATCAAGGCGGCGCGCTTCGTGCGCTTCTGCGACGCCTTCAACATCCCGGTGGTCACCTTCGTCGACGTGCCGGGCTTCATGCCGGGCACGGCGCAGGAGTACGGCGGCATCATCAAGCACGGCGCCAAGCTGCTGTACGCCTACGCCGAGGCGACGGTGCCCAAGGTCACGGTGATCACGCGCAAGGCCTATGGGGGCGCCTACGACGTGATGAGCTCCAAGCACCTGCGCGGCGACGTCAACTTCGCCTGGCCCAATGCCGAGATCGCGGTGATGGGCGCCAAGGGCGCGGTGGAGATCATCTTCCGCGAGGACAAGGGCGACCCGGCCAAGCTGGCAGCGAAGGAGGCCGAGTACAAGGCGCGCTTCGCCAACCCCTTCGTCGCCGGCGCGCGCGGCTACATCGACGACGTGATCCAGCCGCACGAGACGCGCAAGCGCATCTGCCGTTCACTGGCGATGCTGCGCGACAAGAAGCTCGAGAACCCATGGCGCAAGCACTGCAACATTCCCTTATGACCCACCCCCGAAGCGGCTTCGCCGCTCCCCCTCAAGGGGGCGGCGCCAGCGGACCGGCGAAGCCGGATCCGCGGCCCCTGCTGGGCAACACACCTGGAGCGCGGCGCTGACATGTTCACCAAGATCCTCATCGCCAATCGGGGCGAGATTGCCTGCCGGATCATCAAGACCGCCCGCAAGATGGGCATCGCCACCGTCGCGGTGTACTCCGAGGCCGACCGCGACGCGCTGCACGTCGGGCTGGCAGACGAGGCCGTGCTGCTGGGCCCGGCGCCGAGCCGCGAGAGCTATCTCGTTGTCGACAAGGTCATTGCCGCGGCGAAGGGCACCGGCGCACAGGCCATCCACCCCGGCTACGGTTTCCTGTCGGAGAACGAGGCGTTCGCGCGCCGAGTCGAGGAAGAGGGGCTCGTCTTCATCGGGCCCAAGCACTACAGCATCGCCGCGATGGGCGACAAGATCGCCTCGAAGAAGCTCGCGCTCGAGGCGAAGGTCAGCACGATCCCGGGCTGGAACGAGGCGATCGAGTCTTCCGAACAGGCGGTGAAGATCGCGCGCGACATCGGCTACCCCGTGATGATCAAGGCCAGCGCCGGTGGTGGCGGCAAGGGCCTGCGCGTCGCGTACGGCGACAAGGAAGCCGCCGAGGGCTTTGCGAGCTGCCGCAACGAGGCCAAGGCGAGCTTCGGCGACGACCGCGTGTTCATCGAGAAGTACGTCGAGCAACCGCGCCACATCGAGATCCAGGTGCTGGGTGACGCCCATGGCCACGTGATCTACCTCAACGAGCGCGAGTGCAGCATCCAGCGTCGCCACCAGAAGGTGATCGAGGAAGCGCCGTCGCCGTTCATCAGCGACGCGACGCGCCGCGCGATGGGCGAGCAGGCGGTGGCGCTCGCGAAGGCGGTGAAGTACCAGAGCGCGGGTACGGTCGAGTTCGTCGTCGGCCGCGACCAGAGCTTCTACTTCCTCGAGATGAACACGCGGCTGCAGGTCGAGCACCCGGTGACCGAATGCATCACGGGGCTCGACCTCGTGGAGCTGATGATCCGCGTCGCCGCGGGCGAGCGTCTGCCGTTGACGCAGGCCGACGTCCAGCGCAACGGCTGGGCGATGGAGTGCCGCATCAATGCGGAGGACCCGTACCGCAGCTTCCTGCCGTCCACTGGACGCCTGGTGCGCTACCTGCCGCCGGCGGCGACGATGGAGGCCGCCGGACCGGTGCCCGAGGGCGGCGGCGTGCGCGTCGACACCGGCGTGTACGAGGGCGGCGAGATCCCGATGTACTACGACTCGATGATCGCCAAGCTCGTCGTGCACGGCCTGGACCGCGACGATGCGATCGCCAAGATGCGCGAGGCGCTCAACGGTTTCGTGATCCGCGGCGTGGCCAGCAGCATCCCGTTCCAGGCGGCCCTGCTGGCGAACCCGAAGTTCGTCGCCGGTGACTTCAACACCGGCTTCATCGCCGAGCACTACGCGCACGGCTTTCGTGCCGAGGACGTGCCGCACGACGACCCGAATTTCCTGGTCGCGCTGGCGGCTGCGGCGTACCGGCGCTACCTCGAGCGGGCTTCGGGCATCAGTGGCCAACTGGCGGGGCACCGCGTGGTCATCGGCGACGAGTTCGTCGTTGTCGTCAAGGGCCAGAACGGCGGACATTCGCACGTACCGGTGACGATCGAGGTCGAGCGCGCGACCGTGGTCACGGTGGCCGGCCGCACCTACGCGGTCGAAAGCCAATGGCACTTCGGTGGCATCCGGGCCACTGGCAGCTGCAACGGCTGGCCGTTCACGGCCCAGGTCGAGCGCCACGGCCTGTGGCTGCGCATCGAGCACAACGGCCTGCGGATCGACGCGCAGGTGATGACGGCACGCGCCGCCGAGCTGTTGCGCCGGATGCCGTTCAAGGCGCCGCCCGACATGAGCAAGTTCCTGCTCTCGCCGATGCCCGGCCTGCTGGCCGACATCGTGGTCCAACCCGGTCAGACGGTGCAGGCCGGCGAGCGCCTGGCAGTGATCGAGGCGATGAAGATGGAGAACATCCTCACCGCCGCGGAGGATGGCACGGTGGCCGAGGTGATGGCCGCCAAGGGCGACAGCCTGGCCGTGGACCAGCCGATCCTTCGATTCGCCTGAACTGGGAGCCGGACATGAGCGACAAGCCCTTTCGCATCCTGGGCCTGCAGCAGGTGGCGATCGGCGGGCCCGACAAGCAGCGCCTGAAGGCGCTGTGGGTCGACATGCTCGGACTTGCCGTCAAGGGCAGCTTCGTCAGCGAGCGCGAGAACGTCGACGAGGACATCTGCGCGCTCGGTGCTGGCGTGCACGCGGTCGAGGTCGACCTGATGCAGCCGATCGATCCCGACAAGAAACCCGCCGTCCATGCCACGCCGCTGAACCACGTGGGCCTGTGGGTCGACGACCTGCCGCGCGCAGTGGCGTGGATGAGCGCGCATGGCGTGCGTTTCGCGCCGGGCGGCATCCGTCGCGGCGCCGCAGGTCACGACATCTGCTTCATCCACCCCAAGGGCAGCGACGAGTTCCCGATCGGCGGCGAGGGCGTACTGATCGAACTGGTGCAGGCGCCGCCCGAGGTCGTCACCGCGCTCGGCAGCTGACGCCGGCGGCTCAGGACAGCGCGCCCCGCTCGCAGGTGATGAGCCGGCCCTTGTAGGCTGCCGTGTCGAGCCGCACCTCGGCGCATCGGAACCCTTCCGCGGCCATCCGGCGATGAAACCCCGCCCGATTGCCCCGGTCCGGGTCGACGATCCAGACCACGGCTTGCGGCTGGGCGTGGCGGGCGATGAAGGCGACGAGCCCGCCCGAGGCGTCGCGCTCGTACAGCAGGTCGCTGCCGACGATGAGGTCAAAGCGCCCGCGCACCACGCTGCCGTGCGGCGTGCCACCGCGCAGCGGTCCGACGCGCTCGCGGTCGCGCAGCGGGATGTTCCATTGGCCATGGCGGTAGTCCATCGGGGCGAGCCCGTTGAGCCGCAGGTTGGCGCGCAGGAAGCCGGCGGCCAGCGGATGGCAGTCGCTCGCGGTGACGTCAGCGCCGCGCCGGTGCCCCACCAGGCTGGGCAGTGCCAGGCCGCAGCCGATCTCGAGGATGCGCTCCCCGATGCGCACCTCGCGCCGCGCCAGGAGGGTGGCCAGCGCGAGGCCCGAGGGCCAGGCCAGCCCGAACAGCGGCCACGCCGCGGACGAGATGCCGAGGTGTTCGGCATGGCCGCGCGGGTCGTGGAACTGCTGGCGATCGGCGAGCGAGCGGATCAGCAGGTCGTCGACGCCGGCGATCGCGATACGGGTCTGGTGGGTGTGGTAGCCGGTCATGGTGGCGTGCGCCGCGACGGGCGCACGACCGGGGCCGAGTATGCGTGTTCGCTCAAGCGTGCGCGGTCGCACCCAGGCGGCGCCGGGCCTGCACCGCGTCAGCCAGCGACTGCAGCACCGGTTCGGTCTGAGCCCAGCCGAGGCACGCATCGGTGATCGACACGCCACGGCGCAGCGGCTGGCCGGGTTGCAGGTCCTGCCGGCCTTCCTCGAGGTGGCTCTCGATCATCACGCCGCTGATGCGCCGGTCTCCCGCGGCGATGCGTGAGGCGATGTCGGTGGCGATCTCGACCTGCCGCCGGTGCTGCTTGCGGCTGTTGGCGTGCGAGCAGTCGATCATCACCTGCTCGCGCTGCCCCGCGCCGCGCAAGGCCTTGCACGCCGCCTGCACGTGGGCGGCGTCGTAATTCGGCTCGCGGCCGCCGCGCA
>JAOUIM010000329.1 GCA_029884035.1 Aquincola sp.
TACAGGCGGCCCTTGCGGCGGCATCGAGCAGCAGGGTGCCGGCAGTCATGACGCCGGCACCGCCGCTGCCGGCGATCGCGAGCGAGAAGGTGCGTTCCATGTGCAGGGGGTGGGTTGCGGGGCGGGCAGCGGGGCGATCGGACACGGCCGGCGCTTGGCCGGATCGGTGTCGCCAGTGGAGCCTCGCCCGGATCGAGCGTCCGTGATCCAAATCAAGGAAAGGCCGGGCAGGAGGACCAGAATCGCCAAAATCGGTATTGCAGTACCGCAATACCAGGAAAACCCCTATTCCGACTCCAGTCCGTGACTCGCCGCCGCGAGGAGGCCCCGATGACGATCGCTGCGCACCGCTGGTTGATGACGGCCCCAGGCGCCCCGCTGGTGCGTGCCGAGTTCGCTGCCGCGCCCGGCGCGGGCGAGGTGGTGGTCGAGATCGCCGGCTGCGGCGTGTGCCACACCGACCTCGGTTACTACTACGACGGCGTGCGCACCAATGCGCCGCTGCCGCTGGCGCTCGGGCACGAGATCAGCGGCCGCGTCGTCGCTGCCGGCGAAGGTGCCGAAGCCTGGCTCGGCCGCGCGGTGATCGTGCCCGCGGTGTTGCCCTGCGGCACATGCGACCTGTGCCGGCGCGGCCTGGCACCGATCTGCCGTGCGCAGAAGATGCCGGGCAACGACATCCAGGGCGGCTTCGGCTCGCACATCGTGGTGCCCGCGCGCGGGCTGTGCCCGGTCGACGAGGCGCGCCTTGCTGCCGCAGGCCTGACGCTGGCGCAGGTGTCGATCGTCGCCGACGCGCTGACCACGCCGTACCAGGCGGTGCGCCGCGCCGGCGTGAGCCCGGGCGACCTGGCGATCGTCGTCGGCGCCGGCGGCGTCGGCGGCTACTGCGTGCAGGTGGCGCGCGCCTTCGGCGCGCAGGTGGTCGCGATCGACGTCGATGCGCGCAAGCTCGACGCGATTGCGCGCGACGGCGGCGCGGCCCTGACGCTCAATGCCCGCGAACTCGACGCCAAGGCGCTGAAGAAGGCGGCCTCGGATTTCGCCAAGGCGCAGGGCCTGCGCACGACGGAGTGGAAGGTCTTCGAGTGCTCGGGCACCGCCGCAGGCCAGACCACCGCGTTCAATCTGCTGGTGCATGGCGCGACGCTGTCGGTGGTCGGCTTCACGATGGACAAGGTCGAGGTGCGGCTGTCCAACCTGATGGCCTTCGATGCACGCGCCTTCGGCAACTGGGGCTGCCCGCCTGAGCACTACCCCGCGGCACTCGACCTCGTGATCGACGGCAAGGTCAGGCTCGCCCCCTTCGTCGAGACCCACCCGCTGGCCGACATCAACCACGTCTTCCATGCCGTGCACGCGCGCGAGATCACGCGCCGCGCGGTGCTGATTCCATGCCCACCCCCGTAGCGCCTTCGGCGCTCCCCCTCGAGGGGGCGCCGCCAGCAGACCGGCAAAGCTGGATCCGCGGCGGCTGCTTGGTCGCGCCGCGCCTGGCCGAGCGACTGCCGACTCGGCGACATCGACAACCCAAAGGAGCATGAATGAACGCCCCTGAAACGCTGCCGCAACGCGACTTCAAGAACCACGATCTGGTCGACGACACCAGCAAACCCGGCGTGCGATTCGAGAGGCGCCCGGCGCGCAAGCCCGACGGCACGGTCGTGCCGGGACTGTTCAACGCCTGGATCTGGCTCGACAACCCGACGCAGTTCAACAGCTACACGACCGACATGGTCAAGGGCGTGATCCTGGCCATGCGCGCCGCGAGCAACGACCGCTCGGTCAACTGCGTGGTCTTCACCGGCGTGGGCGACAAGGCCTTCTGCACCGGCGGCAACACCAAGGAGTACGCCGAGTACTACGCCGGGCAGCCGCAGGAGTACCGCCAGTACATGCGACTGTTCAACGACATGGTCAGCGCCATCCTGGCCTGCGACAAACCGGTCGTCTGCCGCGTCAACGGCATGCGCATCGGCGGCGGGCAGGAGATCGGCATGGCCTGCGACTTTTCGTTGGCGCAGGACCTTGCGCGCTTCGGCCAGGCCGGCCCCAAGCACGGTTCGGCGCCGATCGGCGGCGCGACTGACTTCCTGCCGCTGATGGCAGGCGCCGAGCGCGCGATGGCTGCGTGCGTGCTGTGCGAACCGTTCAGCGCGCACAAGGCCTACCAGATGGGCATCCTCACCGACGTCGTGCCGGCCCTGAAGGTCGACGGGAAGTGGGTCGCCAACCCGACGGTCGAGACGCAGCGCCTGCTCGACGAGCACGGCCGCTTCTGCTACGGCGAGCCCAAGAGCGGCGTCGCGCTCGACGAGGGCAAGGCGCTGATGAAGCGCGGCACGGTCGACCTGTCGCTGCTCGACGAGAAGGTCGAGGCCTTGTGCGCCAAGATCCTGCTCACCTTCCCCGACTGCACGACCAAGACGCTGGAGGAGTTGCGCAAGCCCAAGCTCGAGGCCTGGAACCGCAACAAGGAAGACTCGCGCGCCTGGCTGGCGCTGAACATGATGACCGAGGCGCGCTCGGGTTTCATCGCGTTCAACGAAGGCACGAAGGACGACCGCGAGATCGACTTCGTGCTGCTGCGGCAGAAGCTCGCGGCCGGGCAGAGCTGGGTCGGGCCATTGCACGACGAGATCCAGCCGAAAGCGAAGCGGTGAAGCCGACGACCACCTTCAGCGCAGTGCGGCGGGTGGCACCCGGCTCGGACTCATGCTGGAGTACCAGAAATCGCCCAAGCCGGGTGCCACCCGCCGCGCGGGCAGCGTCCTTGGTCTTCTGTGCCACCCACGACAACATCGCTGCCAGGCCCGAGG
This sequence comes from Aquincola sp., assembly GCA_029884035.1. Taxonomy (GTDB): domain Bacteria; phylum Pseudomonadota; class Gammaproteobacteria; order Burkholderiales; family Burkholderiaceae_C; genus CADEEN01. The sequence goes on from JAOUIM010000329.1 coordinate 2,820, forward strand.
GCGGTGCGGCGACGGCGCGATTTCTGGTACTCCAGCATGAGCGATGGCGCCGCGCCGCCCTCGGGCCATGCGAAGGCTTGCGAAGGCGGGGATTGAATTTCGGCATCGAGCCGAAAGCCGGCGCCAAATTCCTGCGTCATGAATCGCGCGAAGCGCGGTGGAGGCACTGACATGGCCCCGCTCAACGACTGGCTCGACGCCGACGGCGCGCTGCTGCGGCTGCGTCTGGCGCGCCCCAAGGCCAACCTGATCGACGGGCAGATGATCGCCGCGCTGCACGGCGCGCTGGTCGCGCACGGCACCAACACGACGTTGCGCGGCGTGCTGCTCGACGCCGAGGGCCCGCATTTCAGTTTCGGCGCCAGCGTCGAGGAGCATCTGCCAGCGCAGTGTGCGCAGATGCTCGCAGGCTTGCATGCGCTCGTCGTCGCGATGGTCGAGTTCCCGGCACCGATCGTCGTCGCGGTGCGCGGGCAGTGCCTGGGCGGCGGGCTCGAGGTCGCGCTCGGGGGCTCGTGGATCTTCGCCGCGCCCGACGCGCAGTTCGGCCAGCCCGAGATGAAGCTGGGCGTGTTCGCGCCGGCGGCGTCGGTGCTGCTACCGTACCGCGTGAACCAGCCGTTCGCCGAGGACCTCCTGTACTCGGGCCGCTCGATTGGCGCTCCCGAAGCCGAGCGCAAGGGGCTGGTGCACGCGGTGGCCGACGACCCGGAGGCCGCAGCGCTGAGCTGGTTCCACGAGCACCTGCAGGGCAAGAGCGCGGCGTCCGTCGCCTGCGCCACCGCCGCCGCGCGCGGCGCGCTGCGGCGCGAAGTGCGCACGCGGCTGGCGGAAGTCGAGCGCCTGTACCTCGACAAGCTGATGGCCACGCGCGATGCCAACGAGGGCCTCGTGGCCTTCCTGGCCAAGCGCAAGCCGCAATGGGAGCACCGCTGATGACGACGACGACCGAAGCCACGCCGGAGGTCCTGCGAATCGTCCAGCGCTGCGAGGCGCTGTTCGAGGATCTGCACTTCAACGCGGTCAAGGACTGGAAGGCCGCAAAGCCCGGCCGCAAGGCGATCGGCTACATGCCGGTGTACGTGCCGCGCGAGATCATCCACGCTGCGGGCATGCTGCCGGTGGGCATCCTCGGCGGCGGCGACCAGATCGAGGTGATCCAGGGCGACGCCTACTACCAGAGCTACATCTGCCGCATCCCGCGCTCGACGATCGAACTCGGTCTCACCGGCCGGCTCGACTGCCTCGACGGCATGCTGTTCCCGTCGATCTGCGACGTGATCCGAAACCTGTCGGGCATGTGGCAGATCCTGTTCCCGACCAAGTACGTGCGCTACGTCGATGTGCCGCAGAACTACGACGACGCGGTGGGCGGCAGGTTCTACATCGAGGAGATGCAGCACATCCGCGACGACCTCGGCAAGCTCCGCGGCACGCCGATCACCGATGCCGAGCTCAACGCCTCGATCGCGGCCTACAACGACAACCGCGCCGCGCTGCGCGACCTCTACGCCTACCGCGCCGCCAAGCCCTGGCAGGCACCGACCTCGGAGGTCTACCTCCTGCAGCGCGCGGGCATGGTGCTGCCGGTGGAGGAGCACACGGCGCTGGTGCGGCAGTACC
>JAOUIM010000330.1 GCA_029884035.1 Aquincola sp.
GGGACCTGGTGCAGGTCGAGTCCGACGAGCTCGAGGTCGGCTGCGATGAGGGCCTGTACGAGAAGCTCGACGTCGCAAAGATCGGCGGCGCGGCGCGCTACCTTCCCGGCACGGTGCACGCCTGCGGCGTGGGCGCGATCATCTACAACCTGGTGCTGGCCTACGACGGCGACAAGCTCAAGACGGCGCCCAACGGCTGGGCCGACTTCTTCGACAGCAAGAAGGTGCCCGGCAAGCGTGCGGTGCGCAACGGCGCCAAGTGGAACCTCGAGATCGCGCTGATCGCCGACGGCGTGCCCAAGGGCGACGTCTACAAGGTGCTGCGCACGCCGGAGGGTGTGGAGCGCGCGTTCAAGAAGCTCGACGCGATCAAGCCCGACCTGGTGTTCTGGAAGAGCGGCGCGCAGCCGCCGCAGATGCTGGCCGCGGGTGACGTCGTGATGACCACGGCCTACAACGGCCGCATCACCGCCGCCAACGAGAAGGACAAGAAGAACTTCAAGATGGTGTGGAAGGACACGCCCTACACGATGGACAGCTTCGTCATCATGAAGGGCTCGCCGAAGAAGGCCGATGCCGAAAAGCTGCTCGAGTTCATGGGCCGACCCGAGAACCAGGCCCAGTTGCCCAAGTACATCCGCTATGGCGTGACGAGCAAGGACGCGGCGGCAAAGGTCGACCCGGCGCTGATGGCCGACCTGCCGACCAACCCGGCCAACCTGTCACAGGCCTTCCCCGACGACGTGCGTTTCTGGATCGACAACATCGACAAGCTGACCGAGCGCTGGAACAAGTGGGCGGCGCAGAAGTAACGACCACCCCCGGAGCGGCTTCGCCGCACCCCCTCGAGGGGGTTGCCGCTGGCGGACCGGCAAAGCCGGATCCGCGGCGGCTGCTGGGGTCGCACCGGCCTTCGGCGGTGCCAGGCCCGCACGGATCGCTGACTTGACTAACGTTCAACAGAGTCGTTGACGATGCGTGCGACGCAACGCTCTGGATTGCTGGCGCCGCTGACGGGGTTCCTGCTCGTCTTCTTCGTGCTGCCGTTGGCGTGGCTGCTGTCGCTGGCGGTGCGAGAGGCCGAGGTGCCGCGGGCGCTGCCGCGCACGCTGGCCGCGCTGAGGGAGTGGGCGCCAGCGCAGCCGCTGCCGCCAGCCGTCTATCCCGCGTTGGCCCAGGACCTGGCAACCGCGCGCGAGGCGCAGACGCTGGCCGATGCGGCTCGGCGGCTCAACTACGCCGTGAGCGGCGTGCGCAGTTCGATGATGCGCGCCGCGCGAGAGGTGTCGTCGGCGCCCGACGGAACGGCGTTCGACCGTGCCTTCTTCGAAGCCGCCGACCCGCAACTGGCTTCACCCCGCTTCTTCGCCGCGGTGCAACACGCAGGCGGGCCGGTGTCGGCGTTCTACCTGCTGGCGGCGCTCGACCTGCAGCGCGACGCGCAGGGCCGGATCGAGCGCACGCCGGTCAACGAGCGCATCTACCTCGACGTGCTCGGTCGCACGGTGGCGGTGAGCGCCAGCGTCACGGTGTTGTGCCTGTTGCTGGGCTTTCCGGTCGCCGTCCTGCTCACACGTGTGCAGGGCCGCGCTGGCGACTGGCTGATGGCGCTGGTGATGCTGCCCTTCTGGACTTCGCTGCTGGTGCGCACCGCGGCGTGGGTGGTGCTGCTGCAGCGCGAGGGCCTGATCAACTCGGCATTGATGAAGCTCGGCTTCGTCGGCGAGCCGCTGACGCTGATCTACAACCGCACCGGCGTGCTGGTGGCAATGACGCATGTGCTGCTGCCGTTCATGATCCTGCCGCTGTACAACGTGCTGCGGCAGCTGCCGCCCAATTACCTGCGCGCGGCCGCGAGCCTCGGGGCGCCGCCGGTCGTGGCCTTCTTCAAGGTCTACCTGCCGCTGGCCGCACCCGGCATCGGTGCCGGCGCGCTGATGGTGTTCATCATGGCGCTGGGCTACTACATCACGCCCGCGCTGGTCGGCGGCGGTGGCGACCAGATGCTGTCGTACTTCGTCGCCAAGTACACCACCGAGACCGGCAATTGGGGCATGGCCGCTGCGCTCGGCCTCGTGCTGCTGGCTACCACGCTGACGCTGTACCACGTCGCGCATCGCCTGTCGGGCGGGCGCGGCGCGGCACTGGGTTGACCCGATGAACCGCATCTGGCGCGCGCTCTTCGGCCTGCTGTGCACTCTCGTGCTCGTGTTCCTGCTGCTGCCCATCGCGGCCATCATCCCGCTGTCGTTCTCCAGCGGCAGCCTGCTGGTCTATCCGTTGCCCGGCCTGTCGCTGCGCTGGTACCAGGAGGTGTTCACCAGCCCGGTGTGGATGCGCGGCGTGACCAACTCGCTCGCGATCGGTGCGTTGGCCACCGCGCTGTCCGTGCTGCTGGGCACGCTGGCGGGTCTCGGCCTGGCGCGCCAGCGGGGCGCGACAGCCGCGGCGCTGAAGATGCTGATGCTCTCGCCGATGATCGTGCCGGTGATCCTGATCGCAGTGGCGAGCTACTTCTTCCTCGCGCCGCTGAACCTCGTCAACACCTACACCGGGCTGGTGATGGCGCACACGGTGATCGCGGTGCCCTTCGTCGTGATCCCGGTGCTGACCGCGCTCGAACTGCTCGACCCCAACCTGCTGCGCGCGGCGGCGGCCTGCGGCGCGAACCCGGCGCAGGCTTTCCTGCGCGTCACGCTGCCGGCCATCCGACCGGCTGTCGCGTCGGGGGCCCTGTTCGCGTTCGCGGCGTCGTTCGACGACGTGGTCATCGCACTGCTGCTGGCCGGCGCGCACCAGCGCACGCTGCCGCAGGAGATGTTCTCGGGCCTGCGCGACACCATCACGCCGGCCATGCTGGCGGTGGCCACGGTGATGATCGTGATCTCCACGCTGCTGTTCGTCGGTGTGCAGCGGGTGCAGCGGCAGGGGCGGCGCGCGGTGGTGCTGGCCGCCTGAGCCCCGGGGGTCGGTAGACTCCCGACTCCCCTGGATGCCGCCGCGATGTCGAGCCTGCCGGAACCTGCCCATTGGTCGAGCCTGCTGCAACGCCTCGAGCGCGTGCTCGACCGGGTCGAGGCGGCACTGCCGCACGCGAGCGCGGCGCCCGACTGGGAGGCCTCGACCGCCTACCGCTATCGCCGCCGCGGCAACGCCGGCGTGCTCGAGCCGGTGCGGCACGTGGCGACGATCCGCCTCGCGGACCTGAAGGAGGTCGAGCTGCAGAAGGCGCGCCTGGTGGCCAACACGCGCCAGTTCGTCGCGCGCCGCCCGGCCAACAACGTGCTGCTCACCGGCGCGCGCGGCACCGGCAAGAGCTCGCTGATCAAGGCGTGCCTGAACGAGTTCGCGCCGCAGGGCCTGCGCCTGATCGAGGTCGACAAGGCCGACCTGGTCGACCTCACCGATATCGTCGACCGCATCGCCGAACGCCCGGAGCGTTTCGTGATCTTCTGCGACGACCTGTCTTTCGACGAGGGCGAGCCGGGCTACAAGGCGCTGAAATCGGTGCTCGACGGCTCGGTGGCGCAGGCCAGCGAGAACTTGCTGATCTACGCCACCAGCAACCGCCGCCACCTGCTGCCCGAATACATGCGCGAGAACCTGACCTACACCCACACCGACGATGGCGAGGTCCATCCGGGCGAGGTGATCGAGGAAAAGATTTCGCTGTCCGAGCGCTTCGGCTTGTGGCTGTCCTTCTACCCGTTCACGCAGGCCGAATACCTGGCGATCGTCGCGCAATGGCTGCATCACTTCGGCGAGACCGACGCCGCGCGGCTGGAGGCGGCACGACCCGAGGCGCTGGTGTGGGCGCTCGAGCGCGGCTCGCGTTCGGGGCGTGTGGCCTATCAGTTCGCGAGGGACTGGTGTGGCCGGGCCTGAAGGGCCACCGGTCGATGCCCAGAGCAGCGAGGCGCGCCGTCCCGTGGACGTCGCCGTGGGCGTGCTCATCGCGCCCGACGGCCGCTTCCTGCTGACTTCGCGCCCCGAAGGCAAGGTGTATGCCGGGCACTGGGAGTTTCCGGGCGGCAAGGTCGAACCCGGCGAGAGTATCGAGGCCGCTCTGCGCAGGGAGTTGCACGAGGAACTGGGCATCACGATCGGCGCCGCCACGCCGTGGCAGGTGGCGATGCACGACTACCCGCATGCGCTGGTGCGGCTGCATTTCTGCAAGGTGTTCGATTGGAGTGGCGGCTTCGAGATGCGCGAGGGTCAGCAGATGGCATGGCAGAGCCTGCCAGCCGCAGTCAAACCGCTGCTGCCGGGCACCTTGCCGGTGCTGGCATGGTTTGCCGAGGAGCGCGGCTTCGCGGGGCCGACCCACTGATCGGCCCACCCCGGAGCGGCTGCGCCGCTCCCCCTCAAGGGGCCGCGCCAGCGGCCCCGGCAAAGCCGGATCCGTGGCTCGCGCTCGGTGAAGCCCCTACACTGC
>JAOUIM010000331.1 GCA_029884035.1 Aquincola sp.
CGACGTTGCCGTGGAAGACGATGTGTCCGTCGGCCGCCGCCGCACGCAGCAGCTCGCCGGCGCGCTTGATCGTCTCGCTGCCCTTGATCGCTTCCTCGCCGATGTTGAGCAGGCCCACCGTCGGGTCCTCCTTGCCTTCGACCGCCGACACCAGCGCGCTGCCCATGACCGCGAACTGCAGCAGATGCTCCGGCGTGCAATCGACATTGGCCCCGAGGTCGAGCACCGTGGTGAAGCCATCGCGCCGGTTGGGCATCACGGTGGCGATCGCCGGCCGGTCGATGCCGTCCATCGTCTTGAGCAGGTAGCGCGCCACCGCCATCAGGGCCCCGGTGTTGCCCGCCGACACGCAGGCGTGAGCGACCGGTTCAGCGCCTGCCTCGCCCTTGAGCTGCGCAATCGCCACGCGCATCGACGAGTCCTTCTTGCGGCGCAAAGCCACCTCGACGGCATCGTCCATCGCGACCACCTCGGACGCCGGCAGCAGACGGGTTCGCGGCCAGCCCCGCGCCGGCTCGATGGCGTCGGCCAAGCCGACCAGCACCAGTTCGGCGGCAGGGTGACTCGCGAGAAAGGCCTTGCACGCCGCAAGCGTGACCGGCGGCCCATGGTCGCCGCCCATCACATCGACGGCCAGTCGAACCAGCGGCAGTGGGGGCAGCGGGGAATGCAATTGCGTCGGCGCCTGGGGCCAGCAGCGAGACTAGCGCCGCTGCGACCGGGCTCCCACCCGGGAAGATTCGGGGTGCGCGGCGGCCAGGCCGACGCTCAGGCGTCGGCCTTGGTCTTCAGGACCTTGCGCCCACGATAGAAGCCCGTGGGGCTGATGTGGTGGCGCAGGTGCGTCTCGCCGGTGGTCGGCTCGACCGCCGTGCCCGGCGTGCCCAGCGCGTTGTGCGAGCGGTGCATGCCGCGCTTGGACGGCGACTTCTTGTTTTGCTGAACGGCCATGGTGAACTCCTTCAGGGCGTATCGATGGACCCTGCCGGAACGTTGATTGCAGGTCAGGAATGCGGCGGGTCGCTGGCAGCAAGCTGCCGCGCGAAAAGCCGAGGATTGTAGCAGGCCGACCCGTCACGACGACCGTCGGCGCTTGAGCGCTGCGAGCGCGGCAAAGGGCCGTGCAGGCGCTTCGGATGCGGCATCTTCATCGGCCGCGGATGGTGCCTCGGGCAGGCCCAGCGGGACCGGGCAGGTGTCGTGCATCGGCACCAGCGGCAGCGCGAGCAACAACTCGTCCTCGACCAGCTCGACCAGGTCGAACCGGCGGCCCATGGCGAGGACATCCTCTTCGCTCTCGGCGTCGAGGGCGGCGGCGGTGGCCTCGTCGGCGACGAAACGCAAGGAACGGTCGACCGCCAGATCCAGCGCCACCGGCTGCAGGCAGCGTTGGCACTCGCGCCAGACGCGCGCCTGCGCATGCAGCGCCAGCCAGACCTCGGGCTCGCCGCCGCGCACCGGCCGCCGTTCGAACCGCGCGGTCCAGGCGACGGCACTTTCGTCATCGGCGAGCACGGTGCCGTCGGCCAGGCGCTCGAGCGCCGACAAGGGGCAGCGGCCGGTCAGCACCGCGCCGTCCACCGCCGCCCGGGCCACGTCGAGCTTTCGAGGATCGTCGCTGCGCGGCTTCATGCCGGCCAGTTTACGGCGCCCCCGATGGGACAATCCGCCGCATGCAAGCCGCGCCGCGACTGATCCTGGCCTCGACCTCGCGCTACCGGCGCGAGCTGCTCGAGCGGCTGCGACTGCGCTTCGAGGTCGAGTCCCCTGGCGTCGACGAGTCCGCGCTGGAAGGTGAATCGCCGCCCGCGCTGGCCCTGCGCCTGGCTCAGGCCAAGGCCGATGCAGTCGCCGCCCGACACCCGGATGCCGTCGTGATCGGCAGCGACCAGGTCGCGGAACTCGACGACCGGGCGATCGGCAAGCCCCTCACCCACGAGCGCGCCGTGCAGCAGCTGCATGAGATGAGCGGGCGCCGCGTGACCTTCCATACCGCGGTCGCCGTCGCGCGGAGGGACCGCGGCTTCGCGAAGGCGTTGATGGCACCGGTGCAGGTGCGCTTCCGTTCGCTGGGGCGTGCCGAGATCGAACACTACCTGCGCACCGAGCAACCCTACGACTGCGCGGGCAGCGCCAAGTGCGAAACGCTGGGCATCGCGCTGCTCGAGGCGATCGACTCCGACGACCCGACCGCGCTGGTCGGCCTGCCGCTGATCCGCACCTGTGCGCTGTTGCGCGAGGCGGGCCTCGACCCGCTGGCCGCATAGGCAGCGGCGAAGCACCGATGGATGCCCCTTTGCCCGGCGAGCGCGGCACGCTGTGGCTGGTGCCCAATGCGCTCGACCATGGCGTCGATGGCGCCGCGTCGCTCGACCTGACGCTGCCACGCGGTGCGATCGAGCGCGCGGCCACGTTGAACCACTGGGTGGTCGAGGACGCCAAGTCGGCGCGCGCCTTCCTCAAGCGCGTCCACGCCTTGCATCCGCTCGCGCAACCGCTGCAATCGCTCGACCTTCGCGAAATGCCGCGCCCGCCGAAGGACGGCCGCACCCCGGCCAGCGACGAGGCATGGCGCGCCCTGCTCGCGCCTGCGCTGCAGGGCCACGACATCGGCCTGCTGTCCGAAGCCGGCCTGCCGGCGGTGGCTGACCCGGGCAATGCCCTGGTGACGCAGGCGCATGCGCTGGGCCTGCGCGTCGTGCCCCTGCCCGGACCGAGCGCGATCACGCTCGCGCTGGCGGCCAGCGGGCTGCAGGGCCAGAGCTTCGCGTTCGTCGGTTACCTGCCGACCGACGCGGCGGCCCGCACCGCGCGGGTACGTTCGCTCGAGGCCCTCTCGCGGCGCGAGCGCCAGACGCAGATCGCGATCGAAACGCCCTACCGCAACGCGGCGCTGATGGCCGCGCTGGTCGAGGCCCTGCACCCGGACACCCGGCTCGCGGTGGCCTGCGGCGTCACGCTGCCTGAAGGGTGGTGCCGCATGGCCACCGTCGCGCGCTGGCGGCAAGCGCCGCCGCCCTTCGAGTCCAAGGGCCTACCTGCCGTGTTTCTGTGGCTGGCGGCGTGAGGCGATCGCGTCGAGCCTCGGCGTCGCCCAGGCCCCCAGCAGCACGCCCACGCCGTCGGCAAGGACGTCCGCAGCCGAAGCGCTGCGCGACGCGGTGAACAGCGCCTGCGCCACTTCGATGCCGACGGCGAATGCCATCAGTCCGACGGCCAGCCAGATCGACGAGCCCAGCCGCGCGCGCGTGCCCATCCACCACAGCAGTCCGAAGAACAGCAGGTGGAACACCTTGTCGGACTGCGGGAACCAGTTCTCGGGTGCCATGTCGTCCAGCGGCCGCAGCGCGAACGCGAGGCCAGTGAACATCACCACGGCCAGCAGCCAGCGCCACGCGCGTGGCGAGAGGTCGATCAACCCTTGACGCCGCCCAGCAGGGCCGCGACCTTCTTCTTCGCCCGGATGTTCGGCGTCCCCACGCCGCGCGATGGCGCCGCCGGCGGATGGACGGCCGCATCCCCACCGGTCGCTTCGGCCACCGGGCTCGGCTCGTAGGGCCGGTCGAAGAAGGGGTCGACCGTCACGGGTGCACGCCGCGGCTCGGCACGCGGGACGCGCGGTGCTTCACGTTCTTCACGCGCCTCGGGTTCCACGGCCTCGGTGCGCCGCGGCCGGCGCGGCCGCTCGTCCTCGAACTCGAACGGCTCGATCTCGAGCTTCTTCTTGATCAGCTTCTCGATGTCCGACACCAGGCGCATGTCGTCGCGCGCCACCAGCGTGATCGCCAGGCCCGACTGGCCGGCACGGCCGGTGCGGCCGATGCGGTGCACGTAGTCCTCCGCGTTGAAGGGCACGTCGAAATTGATGACCGCCGGCAGGTCGACGATGTCCAGGCCGCGCGCGGCCACGTCGGTGGCCACCAGCAGCTCGACCTCGCCGCGCTTGAACGCCTCGAGCGCCTTCAGCCGCTCATCCTGGCTCTTGTCGCCGTGCAGCGCGGCGGTCTTGATGCCGTCGCGCTCGAACGAGCGCGCCAGCCGCGCCGCGCCGAGCTTGGAGTTGACGAACACCAGCGCCTGCGACAGTTGCCGGTCACGCAGCGACTGGCGCACCGCGCGGCGCTTGTCGTCGTCGGTCACGCTGAAGAAGTGCTGTTCGACCGTCGATGCGGTGGCATTGCGCTGCGCCACCTCGATCGTCTCCGGGTTCTGCAGGTAGCTCTGCGCGAGCTTGCGGATCTCAGGCGAGAAGGTGGCCGAGAACAGCAGCGTCTGGCGTTGCTTGGGCAGGTACGACAGGATGCGCTGCAGGTCGGGCAGGAAGCCGATGTCGAGCATGCGGTCGGCCTCGTCGAGCACCACGTACTCAACCTGGTGCAGGGC
>JAOUIM010000021.1 GCA_029884035.1 Aquincola sp.
CGAGCGGTGCCCCATCGACCGATGAGGAAGTGCTCGCCGAACTCGCCGCCGACTATCCGCTGCCGGCCAAGATCCTCGAGCATCGCAGCTTTGCCAAGCTCAAAGGCACCTACACCGACAAGCTGCCGCAGATGGTGAATCCGCACACAGGGCGCGTGCACACGAGCTACGCGCAGGCGGTTGCTGTCACCGGACGCCTGGCGTCCAACGACCCGAACCTGCAGAACATCCCGATCCGCACGCCCGAGGGCCGCCGCATCCGCGAGGCTTTCATCGCCCCGCCTGGACACGTGATCGCCAGCGCCGACTACTCCCAGATCGAACTGCGCATCATGGCCCACATCAGCGGCGACGAAGGCCTCACGCGGGCGTTCTCCCAGGGCCAGGACGTGCACCGCGCCACAGCGAGCGAAGTGTTCGGCGTGCCGCTGGAGGCGGTGTCCTCGGAGCAGCGCCGTTACGCCAAGACCATCAACTTCGGCCTGATCTACGGCATGGGCGCCTTCGGGCTGTCGCAGGCGCTCGGCATCGAACAGAAGGCGGCCAAGGACTACATCGAGCGCTACTTCTCGCGATTCGCAGGCGTCAAGCGCTACATGGACGAGACGCGCGCCCGAGCGGCCGAGCAAGGCTACGTCGAGACCTGGTTCGGGCGACGCATCTACCTGCCCGAGATCAAGGGCGGCAGCGGGCCGCGCCGCGCGGGTGCGGAGAGGCAGGCGATCAATGCGCCGATGCAGGGCACTGCGGCGGACCTGATCAAGCTGGCGATGATTGCGGTGCAGGGCGCGCTGGATAGCGAGCAAAAGCGTACGGCGATCGTGATGCAGGTGCACGACGAACTGGTCTTCGAGGTGCCGAACGGCGAGGTCGAATGGGTCCGTGCCGAGGTGCCGCGCCTGATGGCTGGCGTCGCGGACTTCCACGTGCCACTGGTGGCGGACGTGGGGTTGGGGCACAACTGGGACGAGGCCCACTGAACAGCGCCCCTTGAAGGTCAAGGTCACAAAACTGTCGCGCAACCTTCATAGACTGCCGCGATGACCGAAGAGCGCGAGGCCGCCGGGAGCGTTCCGGCGGCCGCCGTTGAAAGAACTGCGGCGTCAGCTCCGCTGCTCAGTCGCGAGCAGGCCATCCTTGCGTTCAACCGACGGGTGCTTGCTCAAGCCGAGCGGGAGGACGTGCCGCTGCTCGAGCGGCTGCGCTACATCACGATCGTCTCGTCAAACATGGACGAGTTCTTCGAGATCCGGTTCGCCGACGTGCTCGAAGGAAGCGGCGCGGCGGGGTCGATGCGCGAACTCGACACGGTGGCCGCAAGCGCACACGAGCTGATCGATGCGCAGTACGCGCTGTTCAACGAACGCGTGATGCCGGCGCTGGCCGCCGCCGGCATCCGCATCGTCAACCATGCCGAACGCAACGAGTCGCAGCGGCGCTGGGTGGCTCACTTCTTCGAGCAGCAGGTTCGGCCGCTGTTGGTTCCAGTGGGGCTTGACCCGGCGCATCCGTTCCCGTTGGTGGCCAACAAGACCCTGAACTTCATCGCCCGGCTCGCGGGCCGAGATGCCTTCGGGCGCGAGAACCAGATTGCGATCGTCAAGGTGCCGCGCGTGCTGCCGCGGGTGATCCGGCTGCCGGACGGCATGTGCGCGCCCGGTGAACAGGGCTTCGTGCTGTTGTCATCGGTGATCCGCGCGCATCTCGGGACCTTGTTCCCCGGCCGCACTGTCGAGGCGTTCTCGCAGTTTCGCGTTACGCGCGACTCGGATCTCGATCTGGACGAGGATGAGGTGACCAACCTGCGCCAGGCGTTGCGGACCGGCTTGACGACACGCCACTTCGGCCAGGCGATCCGGCTCGAGGTGGTGGCCAGTTGCCCGGCCGAGCTGGCGGACTTTCTACTCGAGCAGTTCGCGCTGCCAGACGCCGCGCTGTATCGTGTCAATGGCCCGGTCAACCTGGTGCGCCTCGCGCAGCTGATCGACCAGGCCGACGAGCGCCATGAGCCCCCATGGTTGCGTTTCGCTCCACTCGAGCCCGCCTGGCCCGAGGCAAGGCTGCCGCGCGAGTCGTCGATCTTCGAGCGCCTGCGCGACCATGGAGACGTGCTGCTTCACCACCCCTTCGAGAGCTTCGAGCCGGTGCTGGCCTTCTTGCGCGAGGCGGTGCACGACCCCGACGTGCTGGCGATCAAGCAGACGATCTACCGCACCGGGGCCGACAGCGCCCTGATGGAGCTGCTGCTCGAGGCGGCGCGGCGCGGCAAGGAGGTTGCCGTCGTCGTCGAACTGAAGGCGCGCTTTGACGAAGAGGCCAATATCAACTGGGCAGAACAGCTGGAGGCGGTGGGCGCGCAGGTGGTGTACGGCATCGTCGGGCTCAAGACGCATGCCAAGCTGCTGCTGGTGACCCGGCGAGAGCCTGCGGGCCTGCGCCGGTATCTGCACCTGTCGACCGGCAACTACAACACCCGAACGGCCAGGCTCTACACCGACCTCGGACTGCTCAGTGCCGACCCGGAACTCGCGGCCGATGCCGATGCGGTGTTCCATCAGATCGCCAGCCAAACGCGTCTGCGCACGCTGAAACAACTGTTGTCCGCGCCGTTCCAGATGCACCGGCGTCTGATGGCACTGATCGGTCGCGTGGGCGACGCGGCGCGTGAAGGGCGGCCGGCGCGCATCGTCGTCAAGTGCAATGCACTGACCGAACCAGCTCTGATTGAGGCCCTGGTGGCCGCGGGCCGCTCCGGCGCGCGCATCGACCTCGTGGTTCGGGGCGCCTGCCTGCTGCCGCCTGGCGTGCCTGGGTTGAGCGAGAACATCCATGTGCGCTCGACCGTCGGCCGCTTCCTCGAGCACACGCGGGTCTTGTACTTCCGCTGGGGCGAAGACGATGACGACGAGGCGCTATACCTGTCGTCGGCTGACTGGATGGGACGCAACATGTTTGGCCGCATCGAGCTGGCCTGGCCGGTGCGCGACGCGGCAATGCGCCAGCGTGTGATCGACGAGTGCCTGGTGCCCTACCTCCACGATCAGCTCGATGCCTGGGAGCTCTCCTCCGAAGGCGGCTACCGCCGCGTGGCCGGTGGCGGGCCGAGCGCCCAGCAGGCCCTGATGCAGCGGTACGGAAGGACCTGATCCTTTGGCGGCACGCGGCAGCCGCAGACGACGGTGCCGAAGATGATCTCTGGCGGCCGCTGACCGTTCGTGGCTAAAGGCGGGCAGCGCGCATGGCCGACTGGCTCAATCGGCATCTGCCGGCTGCGACACGGGTGCGCGCGAGCCCGGCGCTGCGCACGCTGCAGACTGCGAAGGCATTGGAGCTAAGGATCAAGACCGCGCCCGCTCTGGCACCGGGCGCCGGCGTGACGGCCCTGTTGGATGCCGCGAAGTAGCCCCATTCGAAGGAGCCCGTCCTGGCCGTCGGTCACCAGCCGACGCTTGGTCTGATCGCGGCATGGCTGCTGGCGGGCTTGACGCAGGACTGGCGCGTCAGGAAAGGCGCCGTGTGGCGGCCGCAAGCCCGCCAGCGCGGCGGCGAGGGCCAGACGGTGTCCGCGACGGTGATTGGGCCCGAGCAGGTGTGACGCCGGCGGCCGATGCTGGCGAGCGGCGCCGCCGACTCTCGTTCACTTAACCACCAGCACCGGCAGGCTGCTGTGGATCAGCACACGCTGGGTTTCGCTGCCTAGCAGCAAGGCAGCAACGCCGCGGCGTCCGTGCGAGGCCATCACGATGAGGTCGCACTGCTGGCTTTTGGCGTGGTCGAGGATCGCCTCCCAAGGGTGCAGGGCCTCGACGGTGTGGGCGTCGCAGGCGACCCCGGCGGCCTGTGCCGCATCCTTCACGGCCTTCACACGCGCCGCAGCAATGCGCTCCTGGGCGTCGTAGAACTCCTGCGGTGGCACCGGCTGCATTTCGGAGATGGCGCTGTAGGGGAACGGCTCCTTGACGCTGATCGTGTAGAGGCTGCCACCCGAGGACTTGGCCAGCGCGACCGCGGTCTGGATCGCCTTGTCGGTGACGGCCGAACCATCGGTGGGAACGAGGATGCGCTTGAACATGAGACCTCCTGACAATGCCGTGGACCCGCACTGAAGCGTGCGCCATGCAGCGTAGACCCGTCTTGCGCCCTGTCAACCCTGGGCCTGCGGCCGTGTCGGGTCGGACGACCATTCGCTCCATGAACCTGGATAAAGCAGGCCCTCGCCCAGGCCTGCATGCGCCACCGCAAGCAGGTTGTGGCACGCCGTCACGCCGGATCCGCAGTAGTGGACAACCGGCCCGCCGCCGACGATGGGCAACCACTCGTCACGCAGCTGCGAGGCTGCCTTGAACCGGCCGTCCGGTCCGAGGTTGTCCAAGAACGGGCGGTTCAGAGCGCCGGGAATGTGGCCGGCCGCTCGGTCCAGCGGTTCGACCTCGCCGCGAAACCGCTCTCCAGCACGCGCATCGACCAGTCGCAGTCGGCCCAGACCGGCGCGCACCGCGTCGGCCTCGAGCGTGGACATCGCCGCTCCATGTGCGGGGTACGCCGTCGGCGAGAGCGCGGGCAGGGCGGTGGTAATGTCGCCGCCCGCATCGCGCCATGCGTTGATGCCGCCATCGAGCACGGCCACGTCCTCGTGGCCGAGCCAGCGCAACAGCCACCACGCACGCGCCGCGTAGGGGCCACCCTGGGCGTCGTACGCGACCACCGTCGACGCCAGGTCGATGCCCAACGACCCGAGCCTGCGCGCAAGCGCTTCGCGTGCGGGCAACGGATGGCGACCGAGGAAGCGTCCGTCCGCGTCGTGCCTGGGGCCCGACAGGTCTTCGTCCAGGTGCAGATAGTGTGCGCCGGGCAGGTGTCCCTGCGCATACGCGCGCCGGCCAGCCTCGGTATCGGCCAACTCGAAGCGGCAATCGACGAGCACGGGCCGGTGCGGGCCGACGATCGCCTGCAGCAGTGCAGGGGCAGAAATCAAGGTCTTCATCGTCAGGTCTCGTTCGGGGGCGAGCGCGTGTCCAGGTCCTCGGGTTGCTGCCGCGTGCGCAGCAATGTGGCCGTCAGTCCGGCTGCCACGATGAGCATCATGCCGGCGAGCGCCGACAACGTGACCGGATCGTCGAACAGCAGCGCGCCGAACGCGAAGGCGAACACAATGCCCAGGTACTGCAGGCAAGCGTTCACGAGCGTGCGGCCGATGCGATAGGCCCGCGTCATCATCATCTGTGCCAATGTGGCGAGCAGGCCGATCACGAGCAGCAGCCCGGCGCCTCGTGTGGTGTGGGCTGTCGTGCCCCGCCAAGCCATCGACGCGGCGCCGGCGGCAAGGCCGCCGAGGCAGAAGTAGAAGACGATGCGTTCGGCCGGCTCGCCGGCACGCCCCAGCGCCGTGACCTGCAGGTAGGCCAGCGCGGCGAGCATGCCCGAGAACAGCCCCGCGAGGCCGAACCAGAGCTGTTGCTGATCGATCGTCGGACGCAGTACCAGCGCCACACCGGAGAATCCCGACAGCACCGCCGCGACGAGACGCCCGTCGACGCGTGCGGTGCCGACCAGTACGCCGCCGCCGATCAGGAACACCGCCATCCACACCGAGGACATGTAGTTCAGGGTCATCGCCGTGGCCAGCGGCAGGCCGCCGATCGCGTAGAACCACAGCATCAGGGAGATCACGCCACTGGTGCTGCGCCAGAAGTGCATGGCCGGAACGCGGGTCGCGAGGGAGGTGCCACGCGAGCGGCTGAGCACGAAGATGAACAACGCGCCGACAAGCGAGCGATAGAACACGATCTCGCCGGCGCCATAGACGGCCGAGGCCCACTTGACGCAGACACCCATGACCGCGAACAGCAGCGAGGCGACGAGCATGAGCCATGGCGCGGACATCGTGGGCCGCATTGTCGCAGCGGCCCGGGCGAGCGGCGGACCTGCGCGGTCAGGCCGGCCGACCGGCCCGTACCGGTGCGATCTGAACGGCGAGGATGCACATGAAGATCAGGGCTGCGCCGCTCCAGGCCAGTGCGCCGAGGCGGTCGTCCATCAGCGCGAAGCCGGCGAGCGCAGCGAACAGGGTCTCGGACGACAGCAGGATCGCCGTATCTGCCGCTCGCGTGTGGCGTTGTGCCACCACCTGCGCGGTGAAACCGAACCCCACCGAAAGCACTCCGGCGAACGCGATCGCCGGAGCGGCTGCGGTGATCATCGATGACGACATCGGCTCGCTGGCCGCCGCCCACACCATGCTGAACAGGCCGCAGGCGAGGAACTGCCCGCAGGCGACTGAGAAGGGCGCGGCCAGGCGGCGTGCGACGTCGCCCACCCACAGCACGTGCAGCGCCCACGGCAGCACCGAGGCGAGCACCCAGGCGTCGCCTTCGCTCACGCTCACATGGCCGGCGCCCGACAGCAGGTAGGTGCCGGCGAAGCTGCCCAGCGCAGACAGCCACACCACGGCGCCGGCGGCCTGGCGCATCAGCCCCCAGGCGAGGATGGGCACCACCGGCACATAAAGCGCGGTGAGAAAGCCTGCGCTGGTCACCGAGGTCGCCATCACGCCGAACTGCTGCCACACCGCGCAAAGGCACATCAGCACGCCGAGGCCCGCCACCCGCAGCGCATCGCTGCCGTCGTGCCGATGGCCACGTCGGCGCAGGGCGACGCACTCACGCCATGCCAGCGGCGCCACCACCGCAGCGCCGACCAGGAAACGAAGACTGGTGAAGGCCAGCGGGCCGATGTGGCGCATAGCCGCGCTCTGCACGGCGAAGGTCACGCCCCAGACGATGGCGACGACGAGCAGCAGTGCATCGGCCTGCCAGCGCTTCACCGGGGAGCCGGTCGGTCAGAACGAGTAGCGTCCCATCAGGTCGAAGCGCGACAGCTTGCCGTCGGAGCTGCCGCTGCCGCCGTCGGCCACGCCGAAGAACTTGCGCTGGCCGTAGACGTACTCGGCGCCGAGCTCCACGTTCTTGATCGGCGAGTAGATCGCGCCCACGTGGAACTGCGTCAGTCGCTTGGACTGCTCGGCGCCGAACCAGCCCGAGCTCTCGGTCACGAAAGCTGCACCGGCCTTGGAACGGTTGATGCCGAACACCACGTTGCTGCGCAGCTTGTCGCTGAAGGTGTGCGCCCAGCCGACGACGAGGCCATCGTTTTTGTCGAACAGGATTTTGCCGGTGACCGAATCGGGTGCGTAGCCGGTCGAGCCATACATCATGTCATAGTCGCCGTCCACGCGCGCCCACTGTGCCATCAGCAGGTCCTCGCCGGTGAGCTTGTAGCTGCCACCGAGGCCGAAGCCGGTGCCGCGCTTGGTCTCGGTTCCCACGCGCTTCTCGTGCGCGAGCAGGCGCACGTTGACCGCACCCCAGTCGAAGCTCTTGTCGAAGCGCAACACCAGGTTGGGCATGCGTGCGCCGTCTTCCGGGTCCTCGAGCGCGCCGGTCAGCTTGTAACCGGCCTTGGCGTCGCCGTAGGTGTAGCGGACCATCAGGCGGCGCGAGAAGGGCGACCCGATCGGGCCGTTGAAGTCCACCGTTTCGGGCAGGTTGTCCAGATCCATGAAGGTCGACCAGGTCTGGCCGATCAGGAAGCCGGCGTATTCGCCATAGGCGTGGCGCAGGCGGAAGCGGTTGCGGTTGCCCGAACTGAAGCTGTAGAAGTCGCCCTCGACCTTGGTGTTGAAGGTGCCGTACTGGGTGGGCGTGGAGGTCTCGAAACCCAGGCGCGAGGTCTGCGCCGTCATCTTGGTCTTGCCCTTGGTGTCGCTGCCCCGCGGGGGCTGCTCGATCAGATTGGTGAAGATGTCGTTGGGCGCCGTCTCGTTCAGGTCGTGGATCAGGTGCGCCTCGGCGAAGCCGTAGATGCGCAGCGAGGTCTCCGAGCCCGGGACGCGGATGCTGCCGCCGATGTCGCCGACCACCACCGCGTCCTTGGACTTGATCTCCAGCTGGTCGATGCGGTCGCCCCAGCTGGCTTGCGCCGGCGCGGTGGCACGCTCCTTCTTCAGCGCGTTGACCTCCTCGCGCAGCTTGCGGATCTCCTCCTTGAGCTCCTCGATCGCCGGGTTGGATTGAGCGAACGCGGGCAGGCTGCCGCACACCAGGAGCGAGGTGGCGACGCCGATCAGGGTGGACTTGAAGTTCATGTGTTGTCCTTGTGTGTGGGAAATCAGTGGAGGATCTGGCCCAGGAAGGAGCGGATGCGCTCGCTGGCCTGGGCACCGAAGAACTGCTCGGGTGGCGCGTCCGCCGCGATGCAGCCCTTGTCGAGGAACAGGATGCGGTCGCCGACCTCGCGCGCAAAGCCCATCTCGTGCGTCACGACCAGCATGGTCATGCCGCTGCCCGCGAGCTGCTTCATCACATCGAGCACTTCCTTGACCATCTCGGGGTCCAGGGCCGAGGTCGGCTCGTCGAACAGCATCACCTTGGGCTGCATCGCCAGCGCGCGCGCGATCGCCACGCGCTGCTGCTGTCCGCCGGAGAGCTGGAACGGGTGCTTGTGGGCGTGCTCCTTCAGCCCCACGCGCTCGATCAGCTCCATCGCACGCTGCGCGGCTGCCTCGCGGCTGAGGCCGCGCACGCGCCGCGGCGCCAATGCCACGTTTTCCAGCACCGTCAGGTGCGGGAACAGGTTGAACTGCTGGAACACCATGCCGACCTCGGCGCGCAGCTTCTCGAGCTGCTTCGCGTCGTCGGTCACCTCGATGCCGTCGACCACGATGCGCCCGCTGTCGTACGTCTCGAGCCGATTGAGCATGCGCAGCAGCGTGCTCTTGCCCGAGCCCGAGGCGCCCAGGATCACCGTCACCTTGCCGGCGTCGAAGGTGGTGGAGACGTCGCGCAGCACGTGGTGGGGACCGAAGTGCTTGTTGACCTTCTCCACCGAGATGAAGGCCTGCCCGGCTGCCGCGCTCACTTGATCTTCCCCTCGATGTCGAAGCGGTGCTCGACCGCATCGGAGAACCGCGTCATCACCGTCGTCAGCAGCAGGTAGATCGTCGCCGTGGTCGCCAGGATCGGCACCGGCTGGAAGGTGGCGGCCTGGATGCGGTTGCCGACGTTGGTGAGCTCCACCACGCCGATCGCGTAGGCCAGCGAGCTGTCCTTGAGCAGCGCGACGATGTTGTTGACCAGCGGCGGCAGCGAGATCTTGAAAGCCTGCGGGAACGTGATGTCGATGAAGGTGTACCAGCGCGACAGGCCCAGCGCCCGAGCAGCCTCGAGCTGGCCCTTGGGCACGGCCAACAGCCCGGCGCGGATCGCCTCGGCGTTGTAGGCGCCGACGTTGAACGCCAGCGCCACGCAGGCCGAGGTGAAGTCGCCCATCTGCAGCACCGGGATCAGCACCGGCAGCGCGAAGAACACGAACAGCACCTGCACCAGCAGCGGCGTGCCGCGGATCACCCAGATGTAGGCCCCCGCGACCCAGCGCAGCGGCGGCAGCGCCGAGAGCTTTCCCAGAGCGGCCAGCACGCCCAGCACGACACCAGCCAGGCCCGCCACCAGCGTGAGCTCCACGGTGACGCGGGCACCCTCGGCGAAGTACTGCGCGTTGTTGCCGATCGGCTCGGGAGCCCACGACAGCGGAATCGCGAGCAGCCACAGCACCAGCAGCATCGCCAGCGACGAGGCGATCATGGTCGCCGAGCTGCGCTGCTGACGCGACCAGCCCGCCGGCCACGGCGACAGAGCGAATGGCATGTCCCCTCCTGGAGGAGGCGGGCTCTCAGCGGCCCACCGTCACTTGCAGCGGATGTCCTCGTTGAACCACTTGGTCGACAGCTTCTGGTAGGTACCGTCGGTCATCACCGCGGCCAGCGCCTTGTTCCACTCGCCGACCAGTGATGTGTTGCCCTTGGTCACCGCCGCGGCGATGCGCTCGACGAACAGGAAGTCGCCGATCTTCATGCCGCCTGACGGGTTGGCCGCCAGCGAGTTGAGCGCCACGAAGCGATCGGTCACCCAGGCATCGACGCGGCCTGTCATCAGCGCGCTGCGTGCGTCGTTGTCGCCGGGGAAGTTCTTGACCTCCTTCACGCCGGCCACCTGCTTGACGTTGTCCAGGTAGGTCGTGCCGGTCTGCACTGCGACGACCTTGCCGGCGAGATCCTTGGCGGTGCGGATCGCCGGATCCTTGGCGACCACCATGCCGCCCGAGCAGTAATGCGGGTCGGCGAAGGTCACCGCCTTGGACCGCTCCTCTGTGATGCCGTGCGAGGCGATCACCAGGTCCCAGCGATCCTGGCGCAGGCCGGCCAGCAGCGCATCGAAGCTCAGCGCCTTCCAGTCGGTCTTCAGGCCCATCTTGGCCACCACCGCGTCGGCCAGATCGATCTCGAAGCCGGTGAGCTTGGAGCCCTGGAAGTAGTTGAACGGCGAGAACTGGCCTTCGGTCGCGATGCGGATCGTGCCGTCCTTCTTGATCTCGTCGAAACTGCGCGCCTGCGCCAGGGCGGCGAGGCCCAACACGGCCAGGGCACACAGCGCGCGCCGCGCGATCATTCCTATCGTTGTCATGGATGCGAACCTTTCAGGAACGGGATTCAGTGGGTGTTCTTGGAACTGCGTGGTCAGGCCGCGGATTGCGGCCGGCGATCGTGGCCGATGCCGAGCAGTGCGCGCGCCTCGTCGGGCGCGGCCACCGGCCGGTCGGCAGCGCGGCTGATGGCCGCGATGCGTTCGACGAACTGCGCGTTGCTGGCCGCCAGCACGCCGCGCCTGAGGTAGATGTTGTCCTCGAACCCCACCCGCACATGTCCGCCCAACGCGATGGCCATCATCGCCAGCGGCAACTGTGCCGCGCCGATGCCAGCCACGACCCAGGAAAAACCCGCGGGCAGTTGCGAGCGCAGGTACATCAGTGCCTCGGGCGTGCCGGGCATGGCGCCGGGCACGCCGAGCACGAAGTCGACATGCGCCGGCGCGGCGACGAGTCCCTTCTTCATCCAGCGCGCCAGCGTGGCCAGATGGCCGGCGTCGAAGATCTCGAACTCGGGCACCACGCCGTGCGCGCGCATGGCGTCAAGGAAACGCTGCATGTCGGTTGGCGCGTTGAGGAACACGTCGTCGCCGAAGTTCACCGAACCCATCGACAGCGTCGCCATCTCGGGGGCGAGTGTGACGGGCGCCAGGCGCTCCTCGGCGCTCATGCCCACCGCGCCGCCGGTGGAGACCTGCACGATCACGTCGCAGCGCGCGCGCACCGCGTCGATGATCGCACGGTAGGCCGGTGCGTCCTGCGTCGAGCTGCCGTCGGGGCGGCGCGCATGCACGTGCACGATCGACGCACCAGCCCGGGCGCACTCCCACGCCGCCTGGGCGATCTCCGCGGGGCTGATCGGCAGGGCGGGCTGCTGCTCGCGCGTGACTTCGGCGCCGGTCAAGGCCGCGGTGATGATGAGCTTGTCCACGGCGCGGCGTCCTCAGCGGGGCTTGCGCTGGCAGTTCGCCGCCACCACGCAGGTGCCGCTGGCCTTGCACACGACGATCGGATCGGCCAGCACGTCGGCGGCCGACGCCTGGTTCGGCAGACCGGCCGAGGCGATCACCTTGCGTGCCTCGAACACCATCCGGCGCGAGGTCTTGCCCATCGAGACGATGCGACCGTGCGCCTCGATGTAGTCGCCGGCGTGCACCGGCGCGAGGAACTGCACGTCGTCGTAGGCGACGAACAGGCCCTCGTCGCCGTCGCTGCGGATCAGCAACTCGGTGGCGACGTCGCCGAACAGTTGCAGCATCTTCGCGCCGTCGACCAGGCCGCCGGCGTAGTGCACGTCGTGCTCGCCGATGCGCAGGCGGATCAGGCTGGTGTTGTCGTCGCTCATGTCATGCTGCCTTTCGTGCACTGCGCTTGATCCACTCGTCGATGGCGAACGAGGCCACGTTCTCGGCGTAGCTGCCGGGGCCGAAGCCAGCGTCGTAGCCCAGTTCCTTGGCCAGCTC
Source organism: Aquincola sp. (assembly GCA_029884035.1). Taxonomy (GTDB): domain Bacteria; phylum Pseudomonadota; class Gammaproteobacteria; order Burkholderiales; family Burkholderiaceae_C; genus CADEEN01. The sequence continues at coordinate 11,943 of JAOUIM010000021.1, forward strand.
GTGGCTGATGCGCGGGCCGCCCACCACCAGGATGACCTTCTCGCGCAGGCCTTCGGCCTCGAGGATGTCGGACAGTCGCGTCAGGTTGTCGAGGTGGATGTTCTTCTGCGTCACCACCTGCGAGACCAGGATCACGTCGGCCCGTTCGTCGATGGCGCGCGCCACCAGGTCCTCGCTGTCGACCTGCGCGCCCAGGTTGATGGCGCGGATCTCGTGGTAGCTCTCCAGGCCCTTGTGGCCGTTGTAGCCCTTCATGTTCATGATCGCGTCGATGCCCACGGTGTGCGCGTCAGTCTCGATGCAGGCGCCCAGGACCACCATCTTGCGGCCCATCTTCTCGGCGATCAGGCGGTTGATCTCGTCCTTATCGAGGACCTCGAAATCGGGCTTGGCGACCTTGATCGTCGACAGGTCCACGCGGTGCTTGCACTGTCCGTAGACGACGTAGAAGGAGAAGCCCTGCCCGATGTCCTGCGCATGGCTGACCGCCGGCTCCTCCAGGCCCATGGCCAGCGCCAGGCGGCGCGCCGCCTCCTTGGCATTGTCGTCCATCGCCACCGGCAGCGTGAACGACAGCTGCACACGCCCGTCGTCGAGCGTGTCCCCGTAGGGCTTGATCCACTTGGCTTGTTGCATGCTTCAGTGCCCCTGCAGCATCAGCGCCGGGAAGGGGTTGTGGTAATCGTCGGCCTTGGCCAGCACGCCGTCCAGGCCCTTGCCGCCGTCGGGCCGGCGCGAGATGTCGGCGAAGGTGCCTTTTGCGATGGCCGCCGGCAGACCGGTGCGCTCGACCTCGGCCAAGATCGCCTCGGTCTCGGCCAGCACCTGCTGCGCGCGCTGCTCGATCTGACCGCCGGGCTTGAATTCGATCTCCGAGTGCAGGTCGCGCATCGTGCGGAAGACGTAGCGCGCGTTCTCGATCGACAGATAGCGATCCTGGATGAAGGGCGTGTGGATGGCCTCGGTCATCATGCCCAGCAGGTGGATGTGCTGATTCGTCACCGTGCTCGCGATGTTGAACAGCGCGTCCTGCACATGGCCGCGGAAGATGTTGCCGGTCATGTGCTTGGTCGGCGGCATGTACTTCAGCGACGCCTCGGGGAAGACCTGGCGCACCAGCTGCGCATGCGCCAGCTCCCACAGGAAGCCATTCTCGAGCGCGGGATCGATCTCGAAGGCGTGGCCCAAGCCCATCAGGTCCGGCGTCAGGCCCGACAGCACGGCGAACTGCTCGTTGATCAGCTGCGAGGCCAGCACGGTGTGCGCGGCCTCGACGGCGTCGGCGGTGGTGAGGTAGTTATCCTCGCCAGTGTTGATGATGATGCCAGCGTAGCCGTTGACCATGCGCGAGAAGAACTGGTCGATGAAGGTGCGCTGCATGTTGATGTCGCGGAAGATGATTCCGTACATCGAGTCGTTGAGCATCATGTCCAGCCGCTCCATCGCGCCCATCGCAGCGATCTCGGGCATGCACAGGCCGGAGCAGTAGTTCGTCAGGCGGATGTAGCGCTTCGCCTTCTCGCCCACCTCGTCGAGCGCGGCGCGCATCAGGCGGAAGTTCTCCTGCGTGGCGTAGGTGCCACCGAAGCCCTCGGTGGTGGCGCCGTAGGGCACGTAGTCCAGCAGGCTCTGGCCGGTGGAGCGGATCACCGCGACGATGTCGGCGCCCTGCTCGGCGGCGGCACGCGCCTGCACGATGTCTTCGTAGATGTTGCCGGTGGCCACGATCAGGTACAGCCAGGGCGTCGGCGGCTCGCCGCTGGCGGCGATGCGTGCGGCGCGCGAAGCACGCTGTGTGGCGATGTGGTCGCACATGTGCGCGGCCGACGCATCGGCCAGCGCGCGCGCCCTGGCCTCGTCGCGCGGGCGCTCGATCGCGAGCCGCCCGTGCGCCACCGCTTCGGCGACCTGCTGCGCCGACATGCCCTGCGCGTCCATCGCACCGGCGACCAGCGGCGCGGCGCCGTGCGCCAGCAAGCCACGTTCGCGCAGGTGCTCGACCACGCGGTTGGGCAGCGGCACCTGGTTCTCGTCGACGCCGTCGATGCCCATCAGGCGCAGCGTGGCGCGCTCAACGGTGGTGGTGGTCTTGCGCGAGGAGTCCTCGTGCACCTGGCGCCCGATGCGGCGCGCAGATTCGCGGGCACGCGCGATGCGCGCAACGTCAAGCTGCAACTGGGCCATGCTGTCGGTCCTGGGGCTGGGCTTCGAGCACCACGTCGGCGACCGCGTGCTCGGGGAAGGCCGCGCGCGCGGCGGCCAGCAGCTCGGCGGCATCGAGATGCCCGCCCAGCGGCGAGAAGGGGTTGGTGGTCACCCCGGCCAGGCGGATCGCGCGCCACGCCACCAGGCGCGCGCCGCGCCGCGCCAGCGCGGCCAGGTCGGCCGCATCGACGAACAGGCGCGTGCCGTCGGCCACCACGATGTGCAGGCCCGGGTGGCGCTCGGCCAGCGAGTCGAACGCCTGCCACAGCTTGCGCCCCACCGCGCCGGTGACGGCAGCGAGCCCGAGGTCTGCGCCCGCAGCCGCGCGCAGCAGTGCGTCGGCGGCATTCAGGCTGGCGATCGGCGCCTGCCAGAGCGGCGTGCCGTCGCGCGCCCACAGGCCCACGCCGCCGGCTTCGAACAGCGGCGCCACGCGCGCGCACAGCGCGGCCTCGGCGCCGGGGATCGACAGCAGGGTCAGGCGCTCGCGTGTCTTGCGCAGCACGTCGGCCAGGCCGCCGCCAAGCGCCGCGCCGGTGGCCAGCACCACGCCGTCGGCGATCGCCGGCGACGCGTGCTGGCTGCGGCCGAGCGCGCCGTCGAGGAACACCCTTTCGGCGCCGCAGCGGCGCAGCTGTTCGATCGAGGCGATCTGGTCGGCGCTGCGCGAGGCCCCGGCCACTTCCATCTCCCCCGCGCCGAGCGCCTTGACGAGCACGATCTCGCCCATCGGGCTGTCGATGCCGGTGCCGGCGAGCCAGCGGGTGCGCACCCTGGCACGCAGCAGCGTGTCGCGCGCGGTGGCCACCACGGTGCCGGGCCAGACGAACACGGGCGGCTTGGGGATCGAGAACACCGCGTCGGTCTCCTCGCCGTCGCGGCCGATCGAGGTCAGGCCAACGCCGAGGCGCTCGCGCGCCGCGCAGGCCATCAGGTGGTTGAGCGCCACCGTCTTGCCGGTGTTCTTGGTCATGCCCATCACGGCAACGGTGGCCATGCCGCCGTCGTGGATGCGCCGCCAGAGCTGGCTCATGTATAGAGCTCCTCGAACAGCTGGCGCAGCTTGGGGCTTTCGCGCAGCAGGTTCAGGGCGTGCTCGGCGTGGCCACGCGCATAGCCGTTGCCGACGATCATCTCGACGTCGCGGCCCACGCCCTCGGCACCGAGCGCGGCGGCGGTGAAGCTGGTGGCCATCGAGAAGAAGTAGATCCTGCCGCCCTCGCGCGTGGCGAGGATGCTGCCCATTTCGGTGTTGGCGATGTTGACGCAGTTGATCGTCACGTCGGCCAGCCGCCCGCTGGTGAGCTCGGCCACCGAGCGCATCAGCGCCAGGGCGTCGCGCGCGTCGACCTGCAGCGCGTGGTCGGCCCAGCCGAGCGCGCGCATGCGCTCGCAGTCAACTGCGAAGGGCGACACGCCGATCACGCAGCCCGTGGGGCCGGCACGCTTCTTCGCCTCGTACACGCACAGCGTGCCCGACTTGCCGCCCCCGCCGATGACGAGCACGGTGTCGCCGGCGTGCACCAGGCGCGCGGTCTGCGCCGGCGCGCCAGCCACGTCGAGGATGGACAGCGCGGTGGTCTGCGGAATGTCGGTCGGCAGCCGGGCCCACAGGCCCGTTTCGAACAGGATGGCGCGGCCGTCGATGTCGATCTGGTCACGCTCGACGTGCACGGCGCGGATGCGCTCGATGTGCAGCGGCGTCAGCGAGAGAGACACCAGCGTGGCGATGGCGTCGCCCGGCGCGATGTCGAAGCGCCCGGCGAGTGTGGCGCCGACGGCGCTGACGGTGCCGATCAGCATGCCGCCCGAACCGGTGACCGGGTTGTGCATCTTTCCGCGCGTGGCCACGATCTCGCGCACCTTGGCGGCAATCGCCTCGGGATCGACACCCACCTCGGCCTTGATCTGCGTGAAGCTCGCCGAGTCGATGTTGAGCGTGCGCACGTCCACCGCGATCTCGTTGTCGGCGAGCGGGAGCGCGACGTCGAGCCTCCACGCCGCCTGCGGCAGCACGCCCGCGGGCTCGACCACGCGGTGCGTGCCGTAGGGCGACGATGGCTGCCGTTGGGTCATGGCAAGCTCAGTTGCTCTGCGTGGGCAGCGCGAAGTCCAGCCCCAGGCCGGGCATCTCGACCGTCTTGCCGGCATAGTTGCGGCACTTGACGGTGGTGCCGGTGCCGTCGGGCAGCAGCTCCTCCTTCACGTACTGCGGGATGATGGGCAGCTTGCCCAGGCCGCCCAGGCCGTCGACGATGAAGGTGGGTACCGCCGGGCCGCTGATCCAGCCGCGCAGGCCCTCGTAGAGCTGCAGCATGCGGTGGTGCGGCACGATGAAGTGGTGCGCGCCCTCGACCATGTCGGTCGAGTAGACGTAGTACGGGCGCACGCCCATCTCGATCGACTGCATGAACAGCTCGCGCATCACCTGCACGTCGTCGTTCACACCCTTGAGGCACACCGTCTGCAGGCCCATCATGACGCCGGCCTTCTGGATCATCTTCACGCGCTGGCGCAGCAGCGGGGTGATCTCCTTCGGGTGGTTGATGTGGATGTTGACCATCTGCACGCGATGCTTCTCGAGCACGGCGCACAGCTCCGGCGTGATGCGGGTGGGCAGCTGCACCACCATGCGCGAGCCCATGCGCAGGAAGCGCACGTGCGGCGCGCGCCGGCGAATCGCGCCCAGGATTTCGTCCAGGCGGTCGTCGGCGAAGGTCAGCGGGTCGCCGCCCGAGAGCAGCACGTCGTCGATCTCCTTGTTGGCGGCGATGTAGTCGATCGAACGCTCGATCTCGTCCTTGTGCACCGAGCCGGTGGGCTGGCTGACCATGCGCTTCCTGGTGCAGAAGCGGCACAGCGTGGCACAGGTGTTGGAGACCAGGAACAGCACGCGCCGGGGGTAGCGGTGCACGACGCTGGTACCGGGGATGGTGTCGCGTTCCTCGCCCAGTTCGTCGAGCAGGGTCGCGAAGCCTGGCTTGGTCTCCTCGTGGAAGCTGGGCAGGTACTGCAGCCGGATCGGGCACTTCGGGTCGTCGCGGTCCATCAGCTGGGCCATGTAGGGCGTGACGGCTATGGCGAACTTGTTGTACACGGTCTCGTTGACGTCCTCGACTTGGTTGAGCACGCCCTTCAACTCGCTGTGGTGCGTGTAGCGGCGCTGGAACTGTTTCTGCCAGCTCTCACTCTCGGGATCGTAGGCGTCGAGTTCGGCGCGCGTCAGCAGCTTGGTGGTCGTGGCGGACGCGACTTGCGCGGGGGCGATGTCGATGATGGCGGGCATGGCGGTTCCTCGTGAGATGAGCTTGTCTAGACAGGCTCGACAATCCGAAGTCTAGAAGTCGGTCTGGCCGGAAAGAACGAGCAAAGTGACTGCCTATGAGTGCCAATATCGGTCAAACTGACTGATAATCGGCCGGTTCGACCGACATGCCCTCGACGCCCCCGTGGATACCCTCGACAAAGACCTGATCGCGCTGCTCAAAGTCAACGCGCGATTGCCGGTGGTCAAGATGGCCAAGGCCTTGGGCTGCGCGCGCAGCACGGTACAAGTTCGATTGAAGGCGCTCGAGGACAGCGGCGCCATCACCGGCTATACGGTGAGCCTGGCGAAGAGCCGCGCGAGCGGGGTCAACGCGCTGGTGCTCGTCACCGTCGAGTCTCAGAGCGAGCCCGACGTCGTGCTGACGCTGTCG
>JAOUIM010000020.1 GCA_029884035.1 Aquincola sp.
CGGCCGTGACCGAGATGGCGACGGAGGCGTTCTGATGGGGTTGCCGAAGCAGTTGCAAGGACTTCGGATTCCGGTTGTCGGTGCCCCGCTGTTCATCATCTCGAACCCCAGGCTCGTGATTGCGCAATGCACGTCCGGCATCGTCGGTGCGATGCCGGCGCTCAACGCGCGTCCGGCCGAACAACTCGACGAGTGGCTGGCCGAGATCACCGAGACGCTTTCGGGCTGGAACCGAACGCACCCGGATCGGCCGGCGGCGCCCTTCGCGATCAACCAGATCGTGCACAAGAGCAACGACCGCCTCGACCACGACATGGCCGTGTGCGCGAAATACAAGGTGCCGGTCGTGATCACCTCGCTTGGCGCGCGCACCGACGTCAACGATGCGGTTCACGGCTGGGGCGGGATCGTGCTGCACGACATCATCAACAATGCGTTCGCGCACAAGGCGATCGACAAGGGGGCCGATGGCCTGATCGCGGTGGCCGCGGGCGCCGGTGGCCATGCCGGCGTGAAGAGCCCGTTTGCCCTGGTCCAGGAGATCCGCGAGTGGTTCGATGGCCCGCTGTTGCTGAGCGGTGCGATGGCCACGGGCGGCAGCGTGCTTGCGGCACAGGCGATCGGCGCCGACCTCGCCTACATCGGCTCGGCCTTCATCGCCACCGACGAGGCGCGCGCCTCGGACGCCTACAAGCAGGCCATCGTCGCGGGCACCAGCGACGACATCGTCTACTCGAGCTTGTTCACCGGCGTGCACGGCAACTATCTGAAGCCCTCGATCCGCAATGCCGGTCTCGACCCCGACAACCTGCCCGAGAGCGACCCGACGAAGATGAACTTCGGCGGTGGCGAAAGCGCCAAGAAGGCATGGAAGGACATCTGGGGCTGCGGCCAGGGTATCGGGGCGGTCAAGGCCGTGGCGCCGGCTGCATCGCTGGTCGATCGGCTGGCGCGCGAGTACGCCGCCGCCAGGGCGCGCCTGTGCGCATAGCTGAGGTCCGACGATGAAGCGGCTAGCGGTCTGGCTCGTGCTCCTGGTGGCTGCTGCGGCGTGCGAATCGGTCGGCGTCGGGGTAGGCATCGGCATCCCGATCGGCTCGGGCGGCGGCGTGGGTATTTCGGTGGGTGGCAGCGTGCCACTGCCGGCCAAGGCGCCAGCGCCGGTGGCATCCGGCGCCTCGGCGCCTCAGTGACTGCCGGCGACCTCGGCTGACGAGTCGCAACCGCGGCCCGCGCCGATCGAGCGACGCACCAAGCGCCCCAGCCAACCCCCCGCGCGTTCGGCCAGCCCGCACCGGTAGCGCACGCCGTCCCATTGCACGGCCGCGCACGCGCCATGCGTGCGGCGGCCCACCAGCATGCCCAAGGGGCAGGGCTCGGCCAGGCAGCACACGCCGCAGCCGTTGCAGGAGACGCCCGGCGGCGGTTTGGCGGGCGCCGCAGGATGGATCAGGATCACCTGGTGGTGCATCGCGCCGATGCTGCCGCGGCTGCGCTTGGGGTGTGGCGCCGAAAAGCACCGATGCGCACCGGCTGATCGGCCCCTTCGTCAGCCTCGTGAAGGCAAGCGGGTGCTACAGTGCCGGCCTCGGAATCCATTGGTCCTTCCTGCCCCTGGGCGATGCCGCGAAGCAGCGGTGTCGCAGAGGTGGCGAACGCTAGTCCGCTCACCGGTGAAGCCGGGTCGCGGAAGGTTGTGCAACCCATCGAAGCTGCGGAAACCGCAGCGCGAGGTGAGCGAAGATGATGCAGCAGTACCGGGCGAACTCGTACCTGTTCGGCGGCAACGCGCCGTACGTCGAGGAACTCTACGAGGCCTACCTCGACAACCCGGGCTCGGTGCCCGACAACTGGCGCGCCTACTTCGACGCGTTGCAGCATGTGCCGGCCGCCGACGGCAGCGAGAAGCGCGACGTCGCACACGCGCCGGTGGTCGAGAGCTTCGCTCAGCGCGCCAAGGCCAATGCGTTTGCCCTGAAGGCCAGCGAAGCCGACCTTGCGGTCGCGCGCAAGCAGGTCCATGTCCAGTCGCTGATCGCGGCGCACCGCTTTCTGGGCAGCCGCTGGGCCGACCTCGACCCGTTGAAGCGCACCGAGCGTCCGAAGATTCCCGAACTCGAGCCCGTGTTCTATGACCTCACCGAGTCGGACATGGACATCACGTTCTCGGCGGCCAACACCTACTTCACCAAGGCCGAGCACATGACCCTGCGGGAGATCCTGCAGGCGCTGCGCGAGACCTATTGCGGCACGGTCGGGGCCGAGTTCATGCACTGCACCGACCCGACGGAAAAACGCTGGTGGCAGGAGCGCCTGGAGTCGATCCGAGGCAAGCCGACCTTCACGGCCGACGAGAAGAAGCACATCCTCGAGCGCCTGACCGCAGCCGAGGGACTCGAGCGTTTCCTGCACACCAAGTACGTCGGCCAGAAGCGGTTCTCGCTCGAGGGCGGCGAGAGCTTCATCGCTTCGATGGACGAGCTGGTGCAGCGCGCCGGTGAGCGCGGCGTGCAGGAGATCGTGATCGGCATGGCCCACCGCGGCCGCCTGAATGTGCTGGTCAACACGCTGGGCAAGATGCCCAAGGACCTGTTTGCAGAGTTCGAGCACACCGCCAGCGAGTCGCTGCCGGCCGGGGACGTCAAGTACCACCAGGGCTTCTCGAGCGACATCAGCACGCCGGGCGGCCCGGTGCACCTGTCGCTGGCGTTCAACCCGTCGCACCTCGAGATCGTCAATCCGGTGGTCGAGGGCAGCGTCAAGGCGCGCCAGGACCGGCGCGGCGACAAGGACGGCGATCAGGTGTTGCCGATCCTCGTGCACGGCGATGCGGCCTTCGCCGGCCAAGGGGTCGTGATGGAGACGCTGGCACTGGCGCAGACCCGCGGCTACTACACCGGCGGCACCGTGCATGTCGTGATCAACAACCAGATCGGCTTCACCACGAGCGACCCGCGCGACAGCCGCTCGACGCTGTACTGCTCCGACGTCGTCAAGATGATCGAGGCCCCGGTGCTTCACGTGAACGGCGACGATCCGGAGGCGGTGGTGCTGTGCACGCAGCTCGCGCTCGACTACCGCCAGCAGTTCAAGAAGGACGTGGTCGTCGACATCATCTGCTTCCGCAAGCTCGGGCACAACGAGCAGGACACGCCAGCGCTCACGCAGCCGCTGATGTACAAGAAGATCGCGCAGCACCCGGGTACGCGCCGTCTCTACGGCGAGCGCCTCGTGGCGCAGGGCGTGGTGAACGAGACCGGGCCCGACGAGATGGTCAAGGGCTTCCGCGACGCAATGGACGCGGGCAAGCACACCGCCGACCCGGTGCTGACCAACTTCAAGAGCAAGTACGCGGTCGATTGGGCACCATTCCTCGGCAAGAAGTGGACCGACGGCGCCGACACGGCGCTGCCGCTGGCCGAGGTCAGGCGGCTGGCCGAGCGCATCACGACGCTGCCGAAGGGCTTCAAGGCGCATCCATTGGTCGAGAAGGTGCTGGCCGACCGCGCTGCGATGGGCCGCGGCGAGATCAACGTCGATTGGGGCATGGGCGAGCACCTGGCCTTCGCGTCGCTCGTGGCGAGCGGCTACGGCGTTCGGCTGTCGGGCGAGGACTGCGGGCGCGGCACGTTCACCCACCGGCATGCGGTGCTGCACGACCAGAACCGCGAGAAGTGGGACGAAGGCACCTATACCCCGTTGCAGAACGTTGCCGACGGGCAGGCGCCGTTCGTCGTCATCGACTCGATCCTGTCGGAGGAGGCGGTGCTCGGATTCGAGTACGGCTATGCCAGCGCCGAGCCCAACACGCTGACGATCTGGGAGGCCCAGTTCGGCGACTTCGTCAACGGCGCGCAAGTCGTGGTCGACCAGTTCATCGCGGCCGGCGAAGTCAAGTGGGGCCGCGTCAACGGACTCGCGCTGATGCTGCCGCACGGCTACGAAGGCCAGGGACCCGAGCACAGCTCGGCGCGCCTGGAGCGCTTCATGCAGCTGGCGGCCGACAACAACATGCAGATCGTGCAGCCGACGTCGGCCAGCCAGATCTTCCATGTGCTGCGGCGCCAGATGGTGCGTATGTTCCGCAAGCCGCTGATCATCCTGACGCCCAAGTCGCTGTTGCGTGCCAAGGATGCGAGCTCGCCGCTCGCGGAGTTCACCAAGGGCGAGTTCCGCACCGTGATCGGCCCGTCGCGCACCGAGGTCGAACCCGACAAGGTCAGGCGCGTGATCGCCTGCTCGGGCAAGGTCGCCTATGACCTGATCAGGCGCCGCGACGAGAAGAAGGCCTGGGACGTGGCGATCATGCGCGTCGAGCAGCTCTACCCCTTCCCGCACAAGTCGTTTGCGGGCGAGATGAAGCGCTTCCCGAACGCCACCGAGGTCGTGTGGTGCCAGGACGAGCCGCAGAACCAGGGCGCATGGTTCTTCATCCAGCACCAGATCCACGAGAACATGCTCGAGGGGCAGAAGCTCGGCTATGCGGGACGCCCCGCCTCCGCGTCACCGGCGGTCGGCTACGCCCACCTGCACGTCGAGCAGCAAAAAGCGCTGCTTGACCAGGCATTCGGCAAGCTGAAGGGCTTCGTGCTCGCGAAATGACCCACCCCCCGGAGCGTCTTCGGCGTGCCCCGTCGCGGGGGTGCCGCCAGCGGCCCGGCAAAGCCGGTTTCGCGGCGGCCGCTTGACGCGCTCCCGCAAGTCCAACACCTAGAGAAAAATCATGGCCATCGTTGAAGTCAAGGTCCCGCAGTTGAGCGAATCGGTTGCGGAAGCCACCTTGTTGCAGTGGAGGAAGCAGCCCGGCGAAGCGGTGGCGCTGGACGAGATCCTGATCGAGATCGAAACCGACAAGGTCGTTCTCGAGGTCCCGGCGCCGGCCGCGGGCGTGCTCGCCGCGCACGTGGTGGCCACGGGAGGTACCGTCACCAGCGAGCAGGTCATTGCGAAGATCGACACCGAGGCCCGGGCCGCGGCCGCTGCCGCGTCCGCTCCCGCGCCGGCCGCCGCCGCATCGACGCCCATCGCGTCGAAGTCCGGCGTCGCGATGCCCGCGGCAGCCAAGCTGATGGCCGAGCAGGGCCTGGCGCCGGGGTCCGTCGCCGGCACCGGCCGCGACGGCCGCGTGACGAAGGGCGACGTGCTCGGTGCGCTGGCCTCACCACCCTCCGCCGCGCCGGTGGCCGTGCCCGCCGCGCCGGCGGTCAGCAAACCGCTGCCGGCCGTGTCGGCGCCCACGGTCAATCTCGGCGAACGGCCCGAGCAGCGCGTGCCGATGAGCCGGCTGCGCGCGCGCGTGGCCGAGCGGCTGCTGCAGTCGCAGGCAACCAACGCGATCCTCACCACGTTCAACGAGGTCAACATGGCCCCGGTGATGGAGATGCGCAAGCGCTTCCAGGAGAAGTTCGAGCGCGAGCACGGCGTCAAGCTCGGCTTCATGAGTTTCTTCGTCAAGGCCGCGGTTCACGCGTTGAAGAAGTACCCCGTGATCAATGCCAGCGTGGATGGCAACGACATCGTCTATCACGGCTACTTCGACATCGGCATCGCGGTCGGTTCGCCGCGCGGGCTGGTCGTGCCGATTCTGCGCAACGCCGATCAGATGAGTTTCTCCGACATCGAGAAGAAGATCGCCGAGTACGGCAAGAAGGCCGGCGAGGGCAAGCTCTCGATCGAGGAACTCTCTGGCGGCACGTTCTCGATCTCCAACGGCGGCGTGTTCGGTTCGATGCTGTCCACGCCGATCATCAACCCACCGCAGAGCGCGATCCTGGGCGTGCATGCGACCAAGGACCGCGCCGTGGTCGAAAACGGGGCCGTCGTCGTGCGACCGATGAACTACCTCGCAATGAGCTACGACCACCGCATCATCGACGGCCGCGAGGCGGTGCTGGGACTGGTGGCAATGAAGGAAGCGCTGGAGGATCCGGCCCGCCTGCTCTTCGACATCTGAGGTGAACGCGATGTCGAAGAACTTTGATGTCATCGTCATTGGCGCCGGCCCGGGCGGCTACATCGCCGCGATCCGCGCGGCGCAACTCGGCTTCAACACCGCCTGCATCGACGAGTGGAAGAACGCCTTGGGCGGACCGGCGCCCGGCGGCACCTGCACCAACGTCGGCTGCATTCCGAGCAAGGCGTTGCTGCAGTCGAGCGAGCACTTCGAACACGCCGGCCATGGCTTCGCCGACCATGGCATCGGCCTGAAGGATCTGCGCATCGACGTCGCCCAGATGCTCAAGCGCAAGGACACCGTCGTCAAACAGAACAACGACGGCATCCTGTACCTGTTCAAGAAGAACAAGGTGACCTTTTTCCATGGCCGCGGCTCGTTCGTGCGGGCGGTGGCCGAAGGCTATGAGGTCAAGGTGAACGACCAGTCGCTGATCGGCAGCCACGTGATCGTGGCCACCGGATCCAGCGCCCGCGCGCTACCCGGCGCGCCCTTCGACGAGGACCGCATCCTGTCTAACGAAGGCGCATTGCGCATCGGATCGGTCCCGAAGACGCTCGGCCTGATCGGCTCGGGTGTCATCGGCCTCGAGATGGGCTCGGTGTGGCGACGACTGGGTGCCCAGGTCACGGTGCTGGAGGCCCTGCCGACATTCCTCGGTGCAGTGGACGAGCAGATCGCGAGGGAAGCCCACAAGTCGTTCACCAAGCAGGGGCTGAACATCGAGCTCGGGGTGACCGTGGGCGACGTCAAGGTTGGCAAGAGCGGCGTGAGCGTCGCGTACAAGGGGGCCAAGGGCGAAGCCTTGCGGCTCGACGTCGAACGCCTCATCGTATCGATCGGTCGAGTGCCCCACACGACGGGTCTGAATGCCGAGTCAGTGGGTCTGAGGATCGACGAGCGCGGCGCGATCGTGGTCGATGCCGAGTGCCGAACCAACCTGCCCAACGTGTGGGCCGTGGGCGACGTCGTGCGTGGGCCGATGCTGGCGCACAAGGCGGAAGAAGAGGGCGTCGCGGTCGCCGAGCGCATTGCGGGCCAGCATGGTCACGTCAACTTCAACACCATCCCGTGGGTGATCTACACCCATCCCGAGATCGCGTGGGTCGGCGAGACCGAGCAGCAACTCAAGGCACGCGGCGTAGCCTACCGGGCAGGTACCTTTCCGTTCATGGCCAACGGTCGCGCACGGGCGCTCGGCGATACGACGGGCATGGTGAAGATGCTGGCTGATGCGGCCACCGACGAGATCCTCGGTGTGCACATCGTCGGCGCGTTGGCCTCGGAGCTGATCGCCGAGGCCGTGGTGGCGATGGAGTTCAAAGCCAGCAGCGAGGATCTGGCCCGCATCTGCCATGCGCACCCGTCGCTCAGCGAGGCGACCAAGGAAGCGGCATTGGCCGTCGACAAGCGCACGCTCAACTTCTGACGGGCGCTGTCCGAACGTGGGAGTCCGCGCCCTCTACGAGGCGACACTCAAGGACCGAGGCTACCGCAGCGACGCGGCCCAGGAGCGAGCGATCGACGCCCTGGAACGTTGCGAGAACGAGTGGGCCGACTACAAGGCTCGGCGCAGCAATGCTGTCACCAAGCTGCTGGTGCGGCCGCCGATCCCTCGCGGCGTCTACATGTGGGGCGGCGTCGGGCGCGGCAAAAGCTTCCTGATGGACTGCTTTTTTCTGTCGGTGCCGCTGCGGCGCAAGACGAGACTGCATTTCCACGAGTTCATGCGCGAGGTGCATCACGAGCTGCAGGAGCTCAAGGGTGTGCCCGATCCGCTCGACGAGCTCGGCCGCCGCGTCTCGCTGCGCTTCCGCCTGATCTGCTTCGACGAATTCCATGTCGCGGACGTGACCGACGCGATGATCCTGCACCGTCTGCTGGCCGCGATGTTCACCAACCGGGTGTCGATCGTGACGACCTCGAATTTTCACCCGGACGAGCTCTACCCCAATGGCCTGCACCGTGATCGCATCCTGCCGGCGATCGAGCTGCTCAAGGACAAGCTCGAAGTCATCAACGTCGACGCCGGTACCGACTACCGGCGGCGTACGCTCGAGCACCTGAAGCGGTACCACACGCCGCTCGGCTCAGACGCGGAGGCGGCGTTGACGCAAGCGTTCGAGGAGATCGCCGAGGCGCGCGACGAGAACCCGGTGCTGCACATCGAGCAGCGCGAGATCACGGCGCGGCGCAAGGCCGGCGGTGTGGTCTGGTTCGACTTCAAGTGGCTGTGTGGCGGGCCGCGCTCGCAGAACGACTATCTCGAGATCGCCACGCGCTTCCACACCGTGATCCTGGCCAACGTACCCCAGATGCCGCCACGCATGGCCAGCGAGGCGCGCCGGTTCACCTGGCTGGTCGACGTCTTGTACGACCGCCGGGTCAAGCTCATCATGTCGGCGGAGGTGCCCCCGGAGGCGCTTTATACCGAGGGCCCGCTCGCCCATGAGTTCCCACGCACCGTGTCACGATTGAACGAGATGCAGTCTGCCAACTACCTCGCCCAGGAGCGTCGCGATGTCGACACGTCGCTTACCTGAAGGGTGGGGGTGGCGTCTGTGGCTGGTCGCGCCGCTGGCGGCCGTCGCAATGCAGGCGATGGCCGCGGAAGCACCAGCCGCGGCCGAGCGCTGGCGAATCGAACGCGAGCGCATCCAGCGCGAACGCGCGCAGGTCGAGGCCGATGCGCGTGCGGCCGAGGCGCAGTGCGGACAGCAGTTCGCGGTTGCCGGCTGCGTGAAGCAGGTGCGTGCCGAGCGGCGCTCGAAGCTCCAGTTGCTTGATCGGCAGCGCGGGCTGATCGACGACGAGCAGCGCAAGCAGCGGGCGGCAGACCGGCTTGCCCACATTCGCGAGAAGCAGGAGCAACAGGCGAGCGACGCGGCCAAGCCCGTGGTCGAGGTCAAGACACGCAAGGCCCGTCAGCCGGCCGAGTCGGCCGAAACGACCCGTCCGCTGATCGATGCCGAGTCCAAGGCCGCTGCGGTCGAGGCATCCGAAGCGAAAGCTGCGGCACGGGCGGCGGCGGCACAGCGCCGTGCGCAAGCCGCCGAGGCACACCGCCGGGAGGTCGAGCAGCGCAACCGGGAACGCGAGTCGAAGCCCTCAAAGGCGGCGAAACCGTTGCCGGTACCGCCGGCCGCATCGCTGCCGTCGTCCTGAGGCCGCGCAGCCTCAGCGGTCGAGCGGCTCGACGCTCACCAGCGCCAGCGACAGGTTGTCGCCGCCGCCGCGCGCACGCTGGCGCGCCTTCGAGACGAGCATCTCGGTGGCTTCGCGGGCGGGCAGCGTGTGCACGATCGCACCCAGTTCCTTGGGCGTGAAGTAATGCCACAGGCCGTCGCTGCAGGCAAGGACCGTGTCGCCAACTTCCAGTTCCCCCAGCGAGCGGACGGACAACGGCGGATCCTGGTGCGTGCCCAGACAACCCGTGAGCAGGTTCGACTGCGGATGGGCGTTGGCCTCTTCCTCGGTGATTTGCCCCTCGTCGATCAGGCGCTGAACGTAGGAATGGTCGATCGTGCGGCTGACCAGTTCGGAGCCGCGAAAGTGATACACGCGCGAATCGCCTGCATGGACGATGTCGCATTGACGGTTCGCGCCGATCATGAACCCCGCGATGGTGCTGTGCGGTTCTTCCTCGGCAGTGATCGCGGTCAGCTTGATCATCAGGTGCGCTTCCTGCACCAGCTGGGTCAGAAGTTCCGAGGCGTCGTCCTTTTCGGGCACGTAGCGCTCGTAGAGCTGGCGAGCCACCATGATCACCTGGTCGGCTGCCTTGCGGCCACCGCTCTTGCCGCCCATCCCGTCGGCCACCACGGCCAGCGCGCAGCCAGGCACCCGGGTATGGGCCATGAAGTCGACCTGGTCCTGCTGATACTGACGGTCGCCACGGTGCATGCCGGTCGAAGCGTTCAGGCGATAGGCGACGGCGGTGGCGGCGGGCATGCCATCAATATACGTGAACGGGTCATGCGGGCGCCCCTTGTTGAAACAGGCTCGTGAAGTCTTGCCGCCGGACTAAACTGGCGTTGCACGCAAGATGGACGACAACCTGCATTCGCCCCAGCGGCGCCTGATCGAGCTTCGGATCGAGCACGCGGATCTTGACAGCCTGATCGACCGCCTCGCCGAGCAGATGCCGCTCGACGACCTTGCACTTCGGCGACTCAAGAAGCGGCGGCTGCTGCTGCGCGACCAGATCGCCCGCCTTCAGCTGGTGGTCGATCCGCCTGAGCCCGCCTAGATGACAGCCCTGAGCTCACTTCGCACGCACCCCGCGCGGGGCGCGCTGGCCGCTGGGGAGCGGCCGGGCGCCGGCCTGCGGTGACGGTCGCCACGCCCGACGCTGGCGTCACCTCGCTGGCCGAAGCGGTCGCGCACGCTTTCGCCGTGGCAGGCCCGCTGGCGCAGGCCGAAGAAGGCTACACCGAGCGAGAGGTTCAGCAGCAGTTCGCGCGGGCCGTGGCCGCGGCCATCGAGTCGCAGGATGTCCTCGTCGCCGAAGCGGGGACGGGCGTGGGGAAGACCTTCGCCTACCTGGTTCCGTTGCTGCTGTCGGGGCGGCGCGCGCTGGTGTCCACCGCGACCAAGAGCCTGCAGGACCAGCTCTTCCTGCGCGACCTGCCGCGCCTGGTCAAGGCCCTCGGCGTGCCGGTGCGGGTGGCGCTGCTCAAGGGCCGCTCGAGCTACCTGTGCCTGCACCGGATGGCGGTCGCACGCCAGGGCGGCGCGCCCGGCCAGCCGGTTCTTCTGCCCGACCGTTTCGCGGTGCGCGCGCTCGCCCGTGTCGAGGCCTGGGCCACCGGCACGAAGAGTGGCGACCTTGCGGAGATCGACGGACTCGACGATCGATCGCCGGTGATTCCACTGGTGACCTCGACGCGCGAAAACTGCCTGGGCAGCGAGTGTCCGCAGTTCACCGATTGCCATGTGGTCCGGGCGCGGCGCGAAGCGATGGCGGCCGACCTCGTGGTCATCAACCACCACCTGTTCTTTGCCGACCTTGCGCTGCGCGACACGGGCATGGCCGAGCTGCTGCCGGGTGTGCAGGCGGCGGTCTTCGACGAGGCGCACCAGCTCGTCGAGGCCGGCGTGCAGTTCCTCGGGACCACGTTGGGCAGCGCACAGGCGATCGATCTCGCGCGTGATCTGCTGGCAGTCGGACTGGCGCAGGCACGAGGTCTGCTCGACTGGTCGGCGCTGGCCGGCGGCATCGAACGCGGCGCGCGCGACCTGCGCCTGGCCGCCGCCGGTGCCCTGCGTGAGGTGAGGGGGACGATCAAGTTGCGCTGGCAGGAACGCGCAGGCCAGGACGGATTCATCAACGCACTGGGGACACTGGCCACGGCCGCCGATGCGGCCGGCGAGGCGCTCCGCGCGGTGATCGACATCGGCCCCGACATGGGGCGCCTGCGCGAACGCTGCACCGCGCTGGCAGTTGCGGCGCGCGGCTTTTCGGGCGAGGCCGCCGCCGATCGCGTGCGCTGGATCGATGTGTCCGCGCACGCGGTGCGCCTGGTCGACTCGCCGCTGGACATCCGCGACATGCTCGCCGAGCAGCGCGCGCGCACACCCAAGGCCTGGGTCTTCACGTCGGCGACGCTCGGTGATGACGAGTCGCTGAGCTGGTTCACGCGTGCGGCCGGTCTTGAAGACGCGACCGTCCTGCGCCTGGGCAGCCCGTTCGACTACGCGGCGCACGCGCGTCTGTACGTACCCGCGGACTTCCCCAAGCCGAACGAGAGCGCACACCCGGTGGCCGTGGCGCAACTGGCCGTGCGCTGCGCGGCCGCGCTGGGGGGGCGCACCTTCGTGCTCACGACAACACTTCGCGCGCTGCCGCTGGTGGCCGACACATTGCGTGCAGGGCTCGATGCCGCTGGAGCGCCGCACGTGGAGGTCCTGGTGCAGGGCAGCGGTCCGAAGCGCGCGCTGCTGCAGCGGTTCCTCGCCGCCCGTGCCGCGGTCCTCGTCGGTTCGGCGACCTTCTGGGAGGGCATCGACGTGCCCGGCGATGCGTTGCAGTGCGTGCTGATCGACAAGCTGCCGTTCCCGCCGCCGAACGACCCGCTGGTCGAGGCACGCGGCAGGCGGCTCGAGAAGGAAGGGCGCAGCCCTTTTTCCGAGCTCTTCGTCGCCGACGCGGCGGTCTCGCTCAAGCAGGGCGCGGGCCGCCTCGTGCGAAGCGAGACCGACCGCGGCTTGCTCGTCGTGTGCGACCCGCGCATGGCGCGCATGCCCTACGGCGCACGCCTGATCGCCGCGTTGCCGCCGATGACGCGCGTGACCCAGGAGGCACAGGCGCTCGACTGGCTGGCGACGCTGGCGGCGTCGCGCGGGTAATACCGTCTCAGAAATTGATGCGGCCGGTCCAGATGTCCCGGTACATCACCCAGTCGCCCATGAAGCTGTAGAGCGGGCGCTTGAAGCTCGCCGGCTTGTTCTTCTCGAAGACGAAGTGGCCGACCCAGGCGAAGCCGTAGCCGCACAGCAATCCGTACAGCAGGTACTGCGGGCGTCCGGTGGCCACGAGCATGGCCAGGCAGACCAGCGCCAGCGTCGAGCCCACGAAGTGCAGACGACGGCAGGTCGGGTTCCGATGTTCGCCGAGGTAGAAGGGATAGAACTCGGTGAAGGTCTTGAACGATCGGGGGTCGACGGCGGTGGTCGTCATTCGAGCGCCTTTCTCATGGCATGCAAAACGAGGTCGGGCTGCTCGTGCATCAGGAAGTGTCCACCGGGCACCCGGTGGATATCGGCCTTCAATACGGCGGCCACCTCGCGCGCGTTGCGTGGCAGCGTCATCTGGTCCTGCTCGGCGAGGACGAGGTGCGCAGCGCATGCGACCTTGGCGGCGGCGTTCATCCCGTTGCGGTAATCGTTGCAGGCCGAGAAGTCGGTGTGGAACAGCATCGGGTCCGACGAATGCGAGGCCACCTGTCGCATCAGCGCACGCGCGCCTCCGTGCAGCCACGCGCCCGGGCCGGGATACGAGGGCTTGGCGCCCAGGGTCGATATCGAGAACTTGACGACGCGGTCGATCGCGGCATGCACGTCTTGCTTGCCGAGATCCAGCAGAGCCTGCGGCACGGGCATCGGCACGCAGGTGCCGAGCATCAGCAGCGTCGTTGCGCGCTCGGGCGCGCGTGCCGCCGCCTCGAGCGCCACCAGCGATCCCAGGCTGTGGCCGGCCAAAGCGGCGCGGTGCACGCCGGCGGCGGTCATCAGGGCGAGGACCCAATCGGCCATCGCGTCGACGCTCGCCAGGGCTGGCCCGGCGCTTCGCATGTGCCCCGGCAGATCGACCGCCAAGACGCTACGGCCGTGATTGGCGAACCAGCGGGCGAGCAGCGTCCAGATACTGTGGTCGCCCATGGCGCCGTGGATGAGGACGACCGTCGGCAAAGAGGCATCGAAGGGCTTGCCGCCGGTGTAGGCATAGGCCTCCTGGCCGTGAACGATGAGCCTCATGCGGCTTGCTCCGCGACCTTGAGTGCGCGCTTGAGGTCGTCGATCAGGTCGTCGGCGTCCTCCAGGCCGATCGATAGTCGGATCGTGCCGGGGCCGATACCGGCTTGCTGGAGCGCGGCGTCATCCATGCGGAAATGGGTAGTCGATGCCGGGTGGATCACCAGCGAGCGGCAGTCACCGACGTTGGCCAGGTGCGAGAACAGCTTCAATGCCTCGATGAAGGCCACCCCCTGCTTGCGCGAGCCCTTCAAGTCGAAGCTAAATACCGCGCCGCAGCCCCTGGGCAGCAGTTTCTTCGCCAAGGCGTGGCTCGGATGGTTCTCCAGCTCGGGATAGCCGACCGCGGAGACCATCGGGTGTGCAGCCAGGAACGCCACGACCTTGCGCGCGTTGTCCACGTGCCGTGCCATGCGCAGCGGCAAGGTCTCGATGCCCTGCAACATCAGCCAGGCGGTGTGCGGGCTCATGCAAGCGCCGAAGTCGCGCAGGCCCTCGCGGCGCGCACGCAGCAGGAACGCGCCGCCGGTCGACTCCTCGGCGAACACCATGCCGTGGAAGCCGTCGTATGGCTGGTTCAACTCCGGAAAACGGCCCGCGCGGCTCCAGTCGAACGCACCGCCGTCGACGAGTACACCGCCCACCACCGTGCCATGGCCGCACAGGAACTTGGTGGCCGAGTGGAAGACGATATCGGCGCCGTGGTGGAACGGCTGCATCAGCCACGGGGTCGTGAAGGTCGAGTCCACCAGCAGTGGCGCGCCGGCCTCGTGCGCAATGGCCGACACCGTGGGGATGTCCAAAACGTCGAGGCCGGGGTTGCCGAGCGTCTCGCCGAACAGGAGCTTCGTCTCGGGCCGGATCGCGGCGCGCCAGCCGTCGATGTCGCCGGGCTTGACGAAGGTGGCCGTGATGCCGAATCGCGGCAGCGTGTAGGCGAGCAGGTTGTGCGACCCGCCGTACAGCGCCGAGCTCGACACGATGTGCGAGCCCGCGCCGGCCAGCGTCGTGACGGCCAGGGTCAAGGCGGCCTGGCCACTGGCCGTGGCGATCGATCCGACGCCACCCTCTAGCGCGGCCATGCGCTCCTCGAACACCGCATTGGTCGGGTTGCTGATGCGGCTGTAGACATGGCCCGAGCGCTCGAGGTTGAACAGCGACGCCGCCTGCTCACTCGACTCGAACACGAACGAGGTCGACAGGTGGATCGGCAGGGCGCGCGCGCCAGTGGCCGGATCGGGGGCGGCGCCGGCGTGCAGCGCCAGGGTGTCGAAGCCGGGGTCGGAGGAGCCGGGGGGCATGGGTCAGGGGCCTCGCAGGGTGTCGGTTCCGGGCATTGTGTGCTAACTTGCCACGCCTGCCTTAGGCTCTGGAGGGCCCATGAAAGTCAGCGACATCCTGGCCGTCAAGGGCGGCACGCTCTACACGGTCACACCCGAGGAAACGCTCGGCAACGCGCTTCGCACGATGGCCGAGCTGGACATCGGCTCTCTGTGCGTGATGAGCCACGGCGAGCTGGCCGGCATGCTGACCTTCCGAGAGGTCATCCAGGCCATCGTCCGCAATGGCGGTAGCGTTGGCACGAGCGTCGTGCGCACTGTCATGGACGACTTCCCGCTGACCTGCACGCCCGAGACCGAACTCGACGAGGTGCGCCGCATGATGCTGTCACGCCACGCACGCTACATGCCGGTGATGAGCCAGAAGACGCTGATGGGCGTGATCTCGTTCTACGACGTCGCCAAGGCCGTGGTCGACAGCCAGGACTTCGAGAACCGGATGCTCAAGGCCTATATCCGCGACTGGCCGGTGGGCGAGGGCGACGAGCCGCCGACTGCGAGTGCCCCGCCCCAGTAGCGCCGCGCGAAGGTCCTCGCCCGCGTCGCCGCGCTGCCGGCGCAGCTGGCCCGGCCGATCGGCCTCCTAGAATGGCTGCATGTCAGGCAGCACCTTCGGCCACCTCTTTCGTGTCACCAACTTCGGCGAGAGCCATGGCCCGGCGATCGGCTGCGTGATCGACGGATGCCCTCCGGGCATGGCGCTTGCCGAACCCGACATCCAGCCCGACCTCGATCGCCGCCGCCCCGGCACCAGCCGCCACGTCACGCAGCGCCAGGAGGCCGACCGCGTTCAGATCCTGTCGGGCGTGTTCGAGGGGCTGACCACCGGCACGCCGATTGCGCTGCTGATCCCCAACACCGACGCGCGCAGCAAGGACTACGCCAATCTGCTCGACACGTTTCGCCCCGGGCATGCCGATTACGCCTACTGGCGCAAGTACGGCCTGCGTGATCCGCGCGGTGGCGGGCGGGCGTCAGCGCGCCTGACCGCGCCGATGGTTGCTGCCGGTGCGGTCGCTCGCAAGTGGCTGCGCGAGCACCACCAGGTGCGGATCCGTGCCTGGATGGCGCGGCTGGGCGACATCGAGGTGCCATTTCAAGACCTCTCGTGGATCGACCAGAACCCGTTCTTCGCGCCCAGCAAGGAGATCGTGCCGCGCCTCGAGCAGTACATGGACGAGCTGCGCAAGTCCGGCGACTCGGTGGGTGCAGAGATCGTCTGCATGGCGCACAACGTGCCGCCGGGCCTGGGTGAGCCGCTGTTCGACAAGCTCGATGCAGACATCGCGCACGCGATGATGGGGATCAATGCGGTCAAGGGTGTGGAGATCGGCGACGGATTCAAGGTGGTCGCGCAGCGCGGCAGCGTGCACGGCGACGAGCTGAGCCCGGCGGGCTTTCGCAGCAACCACGCCGGCGGCACCCTGGGGGGCATATCCACAGGGCAGGATATCGTCGTGTCGCTGGCGATCAAGCCGACCAGTTCGATCCGCCTGCCCAGGGCCTCGATCGACCGCAATAACCAGCCCACCACCGTCGAGACGCATGGCCGGCACGACCCCTGCGTCGGCATCCGCGCCGCGCCCATTGCCGAGGCCATGCTCGCGCTCGTGCTGATGGACCATGCATTACGCCACCGCGCACAGAACGCCGACGTGGCGGTGCCGGTGCCGCCGATTCCCGGCAGCGACTCGTGAGTCTTGCGGTGCCGGCAGCGCCGGCTTCGCTCGTTCCGTTCGGCGCGCTCTCGCTTGCCTACCACGCATCGATCGGGCTGTTCAATCCGTACGCGCCGCTGTGGTTCCAGTCACTGGGCTTCTCGACCTTCGCGATCGGAGCGATCGCATCGCTGCAGGCGTGGACACGGATCGTCGTGCCCTACGGCTGGAGCTGGCTCGGTGACCACTGGGAGCAGGGCGCTCGGCGCGGCACGCTGCTGCGCATCGCCAGCACGCTTGCGCTGCTGTTCGCGCTCGGCCTGCTGGTGGCGCGCGACCTCGCGCCGGTCGCGATGTTCGTGGTACTGCTGTTCATGGCCAATGGCGGTATCGTGCCGCTGGCTGAAGCGGCGCTGTCACATCGCCTGGCCACGGCGCGGGGGCTCGATGTTGCGCGCTACGGCCGCGTGCGCGTCTGGGGCTCGATCGGCTTCATCGTCTCGGTGAGCGTGTCCGGCGCGGCGCTGCAGGCCTACGGCATCTCGGCACTGCCGCTGTTCCTGGTGCTCATCAGCGCGACGATCGCGCTGGCGGCCTGGCGCCTGCCTGCCCGGGGTGGGATGGCGCCATCGGCACGGCTGGCACCGCCCGGGGGGGTATGGGCCATTGTGCGCGAGCCGACCGTGGCGTGGTTCTTCGCTGGCGTTTTCCTGACCGTGCTTGCGCACACGTCGTTGTACGTGTACCTGTCGCTGTACCTGGTGAACCTGGGCTACGGCAAGACGGCGGTGGGCGCGCTATGGGCGGTTTCGGTGGTCGGCGAGATCGTGTTCTTCTGGACTCAGGGTCACTGGTTCTCGCGCTGGGGCGCGCAGTCGTGGCTCGTGATCGCGGCGGGGATCTCGATCGTGCGCTTTGCGGCAACCGCGTTGTTCGGCGGCTCCACCGCCGTGCTCGTGGCGGCGCAGTGCCTGCATGCTGTCACCTTCGCCGCTCACCACGCGTCATGCATCGCGATGGTCGACCGCCACTTCCCTGGCGCATTGCGCGGCCGCGGCCAGGCGCTGTACACGACACTCGGCTACGGCGTCTCGGGCGTGCTTGGCGGCCTCGGCGGTGGGATCATCGCCCAGCACTGGGGTTTTCCGGCGGTCTTTGCGGCCGCCGCGCTCGTATCGGTTGCCGCGCTGGTGTGTTGCCGGCGATCGCTGCACCACGCATCGGCGTCGAATTGAGGTTTCGCGATGCCGAGGGCGTACGGGCAGATCGACGGCCTGTGGCGCGGTTGCGCCCTTGGCTCCTGGGTTGGCGCATGCTTCGACTCGAAGGATCCATGTCGCCCTGCGGACCGTCCGCCCCAATCACCCCGTGCAGTGTCGGTTCGCGACCGCTGCGTGGCGACGCGACCTCGACCACAGCGG
>JAOUIM010000332.1 GCA_029884035.1 Aquincola sp.
CGTGTTCATGCCGAGCAAGAAACAGGTGCGGGAGGTGGAGAGGTTGTTCCAGGTCACCGCGACTTTCCTCGGCTAGCGATGTCGTCCCCCGGCCCGCGTTGCATTCGCGCCCCTGGGGGCGGCCCGGCGCTGGCCTGCTAAACCATGCAGAGCATCCTGCCGGTCCTGGCCGTGCTCGGCGGCATCCTGATGGTGTTCGCAGCCACGATGCTCGTGCCGCTGGCGTTCGCGTTCTTCGGCGGCGACGCCGCGCTGTCCGCCTACGACGGCGCGATCGCGATCACCTTCGGGGCAGGCTTGGTGCTGTTCCTGTACTGCCGTCGCTTCAAACGCGAACTGCAGCCGCGCGATGGCTTCCTGCTCGTCAGCCTCGTGTGGGCCGTGCTTCCGGCTTTCGGCGCGCTGCCCTTGATGTTCCACCTGAAGGATCTCTCGTTCACCGACGCCTACTTCGAGGCCGTCTCGGGCCTCACGACCACGGGGGCCAGCGTGCTGTCGGGCCTGGACAGCCTGCCGACGTCAATCAACGTCTGGCGCTGCTTCATGGTGCTGATCGGCGGGATGGGCATCCTCGTGCTGGCGGTGGCGATCCTGCCTCTGCTGGGCGTTGGCGGCTCGCAGCTGTTCAAGGCCGAGACGCCGGGCCCGATGAAGGACCAGAAGCTCACGCCGCGCATTGCCGAGACTGCGCGTGGGCTGTGGACGGTGTACTTCGCGATTGCACTCGTGTGCTTCCTGTCCTTGCGCCTCGCCGGCATGGGCTGGGCCGATGCCTTCATGCACATGTGCTCGACCATGGGTCTGGGCGGCTTTTCGTCGCACGATGCGAGCTTCGGGTATTTCCAATCGCCATCGATCGAGGCGGTGACCATCGTCTTCATGCTGATCGCGGGCGTGAACTTCGCGCTGTATTTCGTCGCCTGGAAGCGGCGCAGCCTGTGGGGCTTGTTGCGCGACGTCGAGGCGCGCACGTTCGTGCTGACACTGGTGGCCAGCGCGCTGGGCATCGCAGTCTTTCTCACTGCGCACGGCGTGTATCCGAGCTTCGGCGAGTCGCTCCGACATGCCGCCTTCAACGTCGTTTCGGTGGCCACGACCACCGGCTTCGCGACGGTCGATTACGCGCAGTGGCCGGTGTTCGCGCCGGTGCTGATGCTGTTCCTGTGCTGTTTCGCCACCTGCGCCGGCTCCACCGGCGGCGGTATCAAGATGATCCGCGCACTCCTGCTGGTCAAGGGCGGACGGCGCGAGCTGCGCCGCATCGTGCACCCGCGCGCCGTGGTGCCGGTCACGCTCGGCCAGGCCGCAGTCAACACCGACGTGCTGCAGTCGGTGCTCGCCTTCATGCTGTTCTATGGCGCGGTGATGGTGGGCAGCACGATGCTGCTGCTGTTCACGGGGCTCGATGTCGTCACCGCGTTCACCGCGACCGTGGCCTGCATCAACAACACCGGCCCGGGGCTCGGACAGGTCGGGCCGGCCGGCAACTACCAGGACCTCACCGACTTCCAGACCTGGGTCTGTTCGGTCACGATGCTGCTTGGGCGGCTCGAACTGTTCTCGATCCTGGTGTTGTTCACCGGTTCGTTCTGGAGGAAATGACGGCCCCCAGCTCGCTTCGCTCGCGTCCCCCGATCGGAGCGCCGGCCGCTGGGGAGCGGCCCTGCGGTGGCCGGCGGTCCGGCAAAGCCGTATCCGCGGCGCCCACTGGACAAGGATCAGCGCGGGTGTAGGCTGTGCAGCACATGAAGCCCCCGATCGACTTCTATTTCGATTTCTCGTCGCCCTACTCCTACATCGCCAGCGAGTGGGTCGACGCCGTCGCGGCGCGCCACGGCCGGGCCGTGCACTGGCACGCGATCCTGCTGGGCGCGACTTTCCAGGCGGCCGAGCTGAAAAGCCCGGTGTCGCACCCGATCAAGCGCGAGTACTCGATCCGCGACTTCGGCCGTTCGGCGCGCTTTGCCGGGTTGCCGTACGTGATGCCGGGCAAGTTCCCGATTCCGACGCAGAACGCCGCACGCGTGTTCTGGTGGCTGCACGACACCGCAGCCCCCGAGCGCGCCGTGGCCTGGGCGCATACCGGCCTGCGCGCCTACTTCACGCAGGGACACGATCTGAGCGATGCCGCCGTGCTGCGCGGCGTGCTGACCGACGCCGGCATCGATGTCGCCGCGGCCGAGGCGGCTTATACGGACCCGTTGTGGAAAGACCGCCTGAGGCGCGAGAACGACGCGGCGATCGCCGCCGGCGTTTTCGGTGCGCCGTTCTTCATCGTCGACGGCGAGCCGTTCTGGGGCAACGACCGCCGCGCTCAGATCGAGGCGTGGCTCGCCGGCCAGGCCGACTTCGACCACACCCTGATGTGAGGATCGCGTGATGAAGAAGACCGCCAAGTCGATGGTCGATGACGCGATGGCCGTGATCACGACCTACAGCGTCGAGGACGCGATGGAACTGCACGGCCGCGACGACGTGCAGTTCGTCGACATCCGCGACGTGCGCGAGCTCGAGCGCGAAGGCATCATCCCCGGCGCCTTCCATGCGCCGCGCGGCATGCTCGAGTTCTGGGTCGACCCGACGAGCCCGTACCACAAGCCGCTGTTTGCCGAGAACAAGCACTTCGTGCTGTTCTGCGCCGCGGGCTGGCGCTCGGCGCTGGCCACCAGGACGCTGCAGGACATGGGCCTGGACAGGGTCTCGCACATCGGCGGTGGCTTCACCGCCTGGAAGCAAAAGGGCGCGCCGGTGACCGAGAAGGCGAAGAAATAGCCCTCAGCGCACGCGGTCGGCTGGCGCGATCGGGATCGTCCGATCGGTCGTCGCCGCCGCGCGGGCGCGGCCGTGGAAGCGCTCGAGCAGGTCGCGCTGTCGCGCCTTCGCGCTTGCCAGGTTCGCAAGCTTCACGTGGCCGTAACCACGGATCCCCTCGGGCGCGCGCGCAATCGCCACCGAGAGCGCATGCCGATCGGCGCTGAGCGAGGCCAGCAGTGCGTCGATCGTCGACTCGTACTCGCGAGCCAGCGCGCGCTCGAGCCGTCGCTCGTCGCTGTGGCCGAACGGGTCGAACCAGTGGCCGCGCACGCGCCGCGCAGCCGCCAGCAGGCGCAGCAGCGGCAACAGCCAGCCCCCGAAGCGCATCTTGCGCGGCCGCCCGTCGGCGCCGCGGCGCGCCAGCAGCGGCGGCGCCATGTGGAAGGTGACCGCATCCCAACGCTCGAACTGCTCGCCCAGCGCCGTCGTGAAGACGCCGTCGGTGTACAGGCGCGCGACCTCGTATTCGTCCTTGATTGCGAGCAGGCGTGCGTACTGGCGAGCGACCGCGTCCGTCAGGCCCTGCAGACCCAGCGGGGCCTCGGCGCGCCGAACGCGATCGACCAGGGCACGGTAGCGCTGCGCCAGCGCCGCGTCCTGATAGCCGGTCAGGAAGGCCTCACGGCGTGCGATCAGGGCGTCGAGTGTGTCGGTGGCTTGACTCGCCGCCGCGCCCTCGAGACGCAGCAGTGCGTCCGGCGCCGCCACCGCAAGTCGGCCCAGCGCGAAGGCGAGCTTGTTGAGCTCGACCGCCACGCCGTTGAGCTCGATCGCGCGATGCAATGCCGCATCGCCGACGGGGACCAGGCCGTGCTGGAAAGCCACCCCCAGCATCACGATGTTCGAAGGCAGCGTGTCGCCGAGCATGCGCTGGGCGATCGCCTGCGCATCGCTGGCGTGCACGCGGTCGGCGCCTGCGGCGTGGCGCATCTTGTCGAGCAGCGCACCGGCGTGCAGACCCGCGTCGGGATCACGCACGAAGGCGGCCGTGGCCAGCTCGTGCGTGTTCGCCAGGATCACGGTGCGGCCGTGCTTGACCGTGCCCAGCGCATCGGCCGACGCGCCCACGACCATGTCGCAGGCGAGAACGAGGTCGGCCTGCTGGGTGTCGATGCGCACCTGGTTGAGTTCGTCGGGCGTGAGCGCCAGGCGCACGAACGACAGCACCGCACCGCCCTTCTGCGCGAAACCCATGAAGTCGAGCACCGAGGCCTGCTTGCGCTCCAGGTGCGCGGCCATCGATATCAACGCGCCCACCGTCACCACGCCGGTTCCGCCGACGCCCGTCACGAGCAGATCGAACGGCCCCGTCCATGGCCAGGGCGCCGGCGACGGCACGGCCGAGAGTTCGCGCGCCACCGCCTCGGCGCTGACGCCCGAGCCGACCCGTTTCTTCAGCACTGCGCCTTCGACGGTGACGAAACTGGGGCAGAAGCCGTTGAGGCACGAGAAGTCCTTGTTGCAGGACGACTGCTCTATCGCGCGCTTGCGACCCCAGTCGGTCTCGACCGGAATCACCGACAGGCGGTTGCTGGCCACGCCGCAATC
>JAOUIM010000333.1 GCA_029884035.1 Aquincola sp.
GCGGACAGGTCTTTCGATATGCCATCGCCACTGGCCGAGCCGAGCGCGACCCCACACCCGATCTGCGCGGTGCCTTGAAGCCAGTTCTGGTGACGCACATGGCGGCGATCACCGATCCCCAGCGCGTCGGGCAACTACTGCGTGCCATCGAGGACTACAAAGGGATGCCCATCACACGCGCGGCCTTGCAACTGGCGCCGCTCGTGTTTGTGCGGCCTGGCGAATTGCGCAAGGCCGAATGGACCGAGTTCGATCTGGAAGCACGGCATTGGCGCATCCCCGCCGCGAGGATGAAGCGAACGAAGCAGGAGAAGTTGACTGGAGCCGCGCACCTGGTGCCGTTGTCCAGGCAAGCGGTCTCGATCCTGCGCGACTTGCAACCATTGACCGGCCACGGTCGCTTCGTCTTTCCGAGCCCTCGCACGGGTGAACGACCGATGAGTGACAACGGTGTGCTGTCTGCGTTGCGTCGCATGGGATTTCCGAAGGACGAGATGACCGGACACGGTTTCAGAGCCATGGCCCGAACCCTGCTGGCCGAGCAGTTGGGCGTCGACGAAGCGGTCATCGAGGCGCAACTGGCCCACCAGGTGAAGGATGCTTTGGGGCGTGCCTACAACCGAACCGAGTTCGTCGAGCAGCGCCGCCGCATGCTGCAAACCTGGGCCGACTATCTGGACAAGCTGCGCGATGGCGCGGAGGTGATTCCGTTCAAGCGCGCCCATCGACGTGCTGTCCCGCGCAGTCGGTCGACCGCGACGCAGTAAGACTGCCCTGGCGCATGACGTGCGCAGAGAAGCGCGGAGTTGAAATATTTCGTTAATGGACGCGAGTCGCCCCGAGACGCTGCGAGCACGACCGAGACTTCGTGCGACCTGTTGAGACGATGAACCGCGCGCGGCGGGGCGCTTCCATCTCGCAGTACGCCTCGGCACGATGCGCATATGCGCTTCGCATCGTGGATAAAACCGAAGCCCGCTCAGCTGGACTTGCTCTCTGCCGATGTCGGATCGAATGCCGCTGCGCGAGCGTCCGATACGCAACCATCTGCGACACCGCCTGCTCCGCACGGCCACGTGCTCGTGCTGCCCCTGGCCGCGTTGTGCGAAGACCCCAACAACCCGCGCACCGAGTTCCCGGATGAGGAGATCGAAGAGCTCGCCGAAGACATCCGTCAGCACGGCATCTTGCAGCCCATCGTCGTGCACCGCGCTGACACGGCCGGTCGCTACCGCATCCACTTCGGCGCCAAGCGCTGGCGCGCGGCACAGCGTGCCGGCCTGTCCGAAGTGCCCGTCGTCATTCGCGATGCGCCGGCTGACCCCTACGCCCAGGTCGCCGAGAATCAGAAGCGCCACGGGCTGACGCCGCTTGACCTGGCGCGCTTCATCAAGGACCGTGTCGCCAAGGGCGACTCGAATGCGTTCATCGCCAAGCAGCTCGGCATCAACCTTACGACGGTCGCGCATCATCTGTCGCTGCTCGACCTGCCGCCCGAACTCGACCAGGCACTGAAGACGGGACGCTGCACCTCACCGCGCACCTTGCACGAGTTGAGCAAGCTGCATGAAACCGAACCCGACATGGTGCGCGCATTGGTGGCCGGCGATGCGGAGATCACCCGCAGCGCCGTTGCGGCGATGAAAGTCGAGCGGTCCGAGTCCGCGACCAAGCCTAAGGTCTCGGTGCGGCGCGGCGCCATTGCCCGTGCCCATGCCGCATGCGACCGGTTGGAGCGAGCGCTGGCGCAGGTCGAGCGACCGGCCGTGTCCACGGTCGCGCCGCGTGAGCTGGAGGCGCTTCGCCTGCGCGTGCAGGTCCTGGCCAAGATCTGGCCGCTGGGGTCTGACCGTCAGACCCCCTCCGGCGAGCGGGGGTCGGACAGTCCGATCCCCGCTCGTCCGACCTGAACCCAGTTGAAGAAGCGAGATGAAGAAGCTCGAAAGAGATGGATGGCAGGATAGGCGGCACGCCGCCGGTGGGATGCCAACGCGGCTTGCGTTGGCAGGTGGCCATGTCTCGGCGCTCGCGTGATCGCGTGACCATCGATCTGTGCGGCATCGGCGATGCCGCACGCGCGGCGGCGCAGGCGAGCGACGCCACGCTGGCGGTCTTCGCTCGCCAGGCGCTCATCGCCGCCTTGCCCTCTGACGTGCGCGCATCGCTGCCGCAGGTCGAACCGCGCGGCGAGGTTGGCGGCACGATCAAGCTCAGCGTGCGCCTGTCGCCCGACGACTCGGCGGCGCTCGCCACCCAGGCGGCGATGCTCGGTCTGTCCCAAGCGCGTCTCGTCGCCCTGTTGATCCGACGCGTCGAGCTGCCGAGACGCTCGATCGAGCGCGACGCCGATCGCGCTGCTCTGCGCGCATCGACGGAGCAACTCGCCACCCTGTCGGTCGACCTGCAGCAGTTCCTGCGGCTGCTGCGCCGCGGCTCAGCCGAGGGTGTCGCGCGCTACGCCGAGCGGCTGCAAGCCGTGGATGTCGACCTGCGCACTCACCTCTGCCGCGCCTCGGCCTTCCTGGCCGACGGTTACCGAGGAACCTCGCCATGACCACGCCCACGACCCTCGACGGCCTCCTCGTGCAGTGGGGTGACCGCCTCTTCTATCCCGGCAACCGGATCGTCCGCTCGCCACCGGCCGTTCTCAGCGGGGCCGGACTCCACGACCGCGCTCGCGCCATCCGGGCGCGCCTGCACGCCACTGTCGTGCGGGGCGCGCCGCAGGTGATGGTCAAGGTGACCGGCGGCGGGCGCGGCATGGCCGCCATCGCTGCGCACTTTCGCTACATCAGCAAGCAGGGTCGGCTGCCGATCGAAGACGACCGCGGTGTGGTGCACGAAGGCAAGGAAGGCGTGCATGATTTGTTCCAGCAGTGGCGCCATGCGGGCGCGCGTATCGCCGAACAGAGTCCCCGTCGCGAAGCCTTCAACATCATGCTGTCGATGCCGGCCGGCACGCCGGAGTCCGCTCTCAAGGATGCCGCGCGCGCCTTCGCCCGAACCGAACTGTGGAATCACCGCTACGTCATGGTGCTGCACTCCCACCAGGCCAATCCGCATGTCCACCTGGCCGTGCGCGCCGAGGGCAAGGACGGCCGGCGACTCAACCCGCGCAAGGCCGACCTGCGACGCTGGCGGGAGGTCTTTGCCGAGAAGCTGCGCGAGCGCGGCATCGAGGCCGAAGCCTCACCGCAGATCACGCGGGGCGGCAGCCGGCGCACCGAGCGCTTGTGGCACCGCAAGGCGCGGGACGAAGGTCGCGACCGTGGGCCGCGCGAGGGCGAGCAGGCGCTGGTCAAGCTGACACGATCGCGCCGCGACGCAGCGCAGGCCTGGTGCGAGATCGCCAAGGCGCTGGCCTCGTCGGCCGATGTCGAGGATCGCAAGCTCGCGCAGTCGATCGTGCACTACGCGCGGTTCCTGCCCGGCGTGCGGTACAAGCCGCCGGAGCAGCAGGCGCAGCGCGAGCTGCCCATGATGGAGCGAAGCAGAGAGAGGACACGCGATGTAGCCCGTGCCACGCCGACTCCAACCGTGCAGCGCAAATCACCTGATATCGAGCGCTGAGCCAGGGTGACGAGAGTGTCCTCGCCGCCGGACGGGCTCGCCGGGCAGGGGGCTGAACGGCCGCCTGCCCGCGAACCCGAGCGTGGTGCGCCGCACGCCGCGCCAAGGGTGCGCTCGCGCCGGGCTGCGCCCGCCCTTGACCCGGCGTGCAGCGCGGCTCTCAGTGGCGCGTGACGGCGCGAGACTGCGTCCAGCGATCCAGGTCCGACCAGCGCCAGGCCACGGCATGCGGTCCAAGGCGCACCGGCGGTGGGAACGAGCCGTCGGCGATCCAGCGGTAGATGGTTGAGCGACCCAGGCCGGTGACCTTGAGCACGACGGGCAAGCGCGCGAGCAGGTGCGGTGCGTTGACAGTGGGCACTGAGGGAAGGGCGCCGATGTGTTGGTGCTTCGGCATCGTGGTGGGACGGCTCGCTGCTTGCCCATAACCAATAGGTCTGTTCAAGATCGTGGTCAGTGACGATTTCAGCCCAGGAATCGTCGAAGCAGAGCGGACTCTGGCGACGATTCCTTCCCGGCCATGAGCAGTCATCCGATCGGCCAAAAGTTCGTCACGCCAACGACCGGTCTCAAAGTACAGCCGACATACGCCGACGGCCACTCGAAGGTGCTCATTCTCCAAAGCAGTCGTACACGATCCCGCCGCGCTGGTCGGCACCTAATGAATGCGCTACGTCAGCAGTTCGATCGGCCGAACTGGCGCTGCCGACCCATTGCAGCCCGAGGCGATCTTCCGGGTGATGGATCGGTCCACCTTGAGACCGGTCGTTCGTCGA